>JAIWOM010000075.1 GCA_020216895.1 Microcella sp. | reverse complement strand
GGGAGGTCGCGGGCTCCCCCTCCACGACGGTGCCCGGGGCGGGGGCGCGCAGCAGCATCGCCGGGTCGAGGCCCGCGCCCTCGAACCGCTCGAGCCGCGCCGGCAGGGCGCCGGTCGGGGTGAGGGCGCTGGAGAGCATCCCGAACAAGGTGTCGGCCTCGATGACGCCGTCGATGACGCGACCGGTCGGCGCGACGATCTCGGCGACGCGGCGCTGGCCGCCCTTCACGAGCTCGCAGTGCACGACGAGGTCGATCGCGCTCGCGACGGTCGGCACGACGAAGCCCGAGTCGATGTTGCGGCCGGCCAGCAACGGCAGGGTCGACAGCTTCACGAGCGCGTCGCGGGCGCTGTTGGCATGGATCGAGCACATGCCCGGCAGCCCCGAGTTGAGGGCGATGAGGAGGTCGAGCGACTCGGCCTCGCGCACCTCGCCGACGACGAGCCGGTCGGGGCGCATGCGGAGGGCCTCCTTGATGAGGCGGCGCAGCGAGATCTCGCCGGCACCCTCGAGGTTGGGCGTGCGGCACTGCATCGCGACGACATCGGCGGCGGCGAGGTCGAGCTCGAAGGTCTCCTCGACCGTCACGATGCGATCGGCGGGGCGCGCGCTCGCGAGCATCGCGCCGAGCAGCGTCGTCTTGCCCGAGTGCGTCGCGCCGCTGACCAGGATGTTGCCGCCCGCGAGCACTGTCATGCGCAGGAACTCGGCGGCGAGCGGCGTGAGCGACCCCAGCTCGACCAGCCGTTGCAGGCTGCGGATGCGCTGCGAGAACTTGCGCACGTTCACCGCCCAGTGCTGCCGGGTCACATCCGGGATCACCACGTGCAGCCGGGAGCCGTCGGGCAGGCTCGCGTCGACGAAGGGGCTCGCCAGGTCGACGCGCCGCCCGGTGCTCTGGAGCATGCGCTCGACGAGGGTGCGCACCTGGTCGTCGGTGAGGCGAGCATCCACCCGCTCGGTCAGGCCGGCGCGCGCGATGAAGACGGCGTCGGGGGCGTTGACCCAGATCTCCTCGACGGTGGGGTCGTCGAAGTAGGGCTGCAGCGGGCCGTAGCCGGTGAGGTCGGCCAGCACGCGGCCGAGCGCGGCCTGCTCGTCGTCGAGCCGCGGCAGCGAGCCCGCGAGCGCGCGCTCGGCGTAGGCACGCAGCTCGTCGCGGACGAGTCGCTCGGCCGCGGTCGGATCGGTGCTCAGGTCGAGCCGCTCGGCCCGCACCCGCTCGCGCACACGGTCGGTGATCACGCTGACGGCACTCGGCATGCGGGTCATTCTGGTGATCGGGCACGCGCCGCTCGGGCGACTCTCCACAGTGCTTGTGGGGCTGCGGTTGACGACGCCGTTGATCGGTCCCGAATGACGGGCGATGGGGTGAGTCGCCCCGATTTGGGACCGATCGACGCTCCCGGATGCGCCTCTTCCGCTGTCACGCCAGCGCGGGCCCCACGTTCCGCAGCCGCCAGCCGCGGGGCGGGCGCCATCCCCCGTCGCGCAACCGACGCTCGAGCCTGCCCATCAACTCGCTCGGTTGCTCGAACACGTCCGTTCGAGTCGCCCGCACCGCGCGCCAGCCCTCATCGGCATAGCGGTCGAACCGACGAACATCGGTCGCGAACCGTCGGCGCGACGTTCGGTGCTCGTCGCCCTCGTACTCGACGAGAACCCCGAACAGCGGCCACGCCAGGTCGGCCTCGGCCCGCCATCGGTGGGGAGAGCGTTCGGTCGACAGCACCGGATGCGCGACCACGGGCTCGGGCAATCCCGCGCTCGCGATCATCAGGCGCAGGAGGGTCTCGGCCCGCGAACGCACCCCCGCGCGGCGCAGCGGAGCAGCACGCACGAGCCGGGCGAACCCGGGACGTCGACGGCCGAACGCGAGCGCCTCGAGCATCGGGTCCGCGCGGCCGTCACGGTTGGCTCGCCACAGGATCGCATCGGCGAGAGCCACGAGGTCGGGCCGGCTGAGCTGGGTCGCGCACGTCAGCAGGGTGAGCGGCTCATCGACAACACGGAGCGGAAGCATCTCGCCCGAGCTCGGAGCCACGACAAGGAGCTGTTCGACCCGAGTCGACGGCAGGTCGATGCTGTGGCCGTGGACCCCTGCTCCCTTCGGTGCACGCCGTGGCCGCGGGACGGAAGCGTGCAGCACGAGCTCGCGGGTGAAAAGCGAGGGCACGGGCAGCCCTCGGACCCGCGCCGCCGTGGTGTGACTCAACGCGGCGTCAGAGGGCAGCCACATCCCGAGCGCGTGAGACCGTTGCACGATGTCATCGAGGTCGACCCCGTGCGTCGCGACGCCGTGGAAGGGATGTTCGACGTCGGTGCGACGCGTTCGTGCGTAGGGCATCCCGTCGCCGTGAACGGATGCCCGCACGACCCACGACGGATCCATCCCGTCTGCCGACGAGCGCCTCAGGGTCATGCCGCCGAGCGTGGCACCACGCTGAGCGCGGTCTGCCGAGGCAGCCCGAGTCGTCGATCGGTCCCACATCATGCCGCGCTGGGGAGGAGGCCGCGATTCAGGACCGATCGATGGCATTGCAGGAGGCTCGGAACGCGAGTGCGGGCGGACGAGGGGAAATAGGCTGGGCGCGACGACGCCCCGCACGAGGCCGACCCCCGACCCGAGGAGCCCCTCCATGCTCGAGACGCTCGCCGCCGGCGCGATCGGCATCGGCGCGGCGAGCTTCCTGCTGCTCGGGGTGCTCGTCGGCTGGCTCGTGCCGGTGCGCATCGGCATCGTCGCGGGCGTCATGGCGTTCGGCGCGGGTGCGCTGATCTCGACGCTCGCGTTCGAGCTGGTCGGCGAGGCGCACGCCGTGGGCGGGCTCGTGCCGACGCTCGGCGGCTTCCTCGCCGGAGCCGTGCTCTACGTGCTGGCCGACATCGCGCTCGCGCGGCAGGGGGCGCGGGCGCGCAAGCGCTCCATCGCCCTGCAGAGTGAGCCGGGCGTGCACGCGGCACCGGTCGTGCCGGCCGCGAGCGCCGGAATCGGGCTCGCCGTCGCCATGGGCGCCCTGCTCGACGGGGTGCCCGAGAGCCTCGTGCTGGGGCTGTCGATCGCCGAGGGAGGCGTGGTGAGCATCCCGATGCTCGTCGCGGTGGCCGTGTCGAACGTGCCGGAAGGGCTCTCGAGCGCCGCGGGCATGAAGCACGAGGGCCGCACGGCGCGCTACGTGTTCGGGGTCTGGGGCGGCATCGTGCTCGCCTCAGGTCTCGCGGCGATGCTCGGCTTCGCTCTGCTGTCGAGCGCGAGCCCCGAGGTCGTCGCCGTCGTCACCACCATCGCCGCGGGCGGCATCATGGCGATGGTCGCGAACACGATGATCCCCGAGGCCTTCGCCTCCGACCGCTCGCTCACCGGGCTGTGGGCGGCCCTGGGCTTCGCGCTCGCGTTCGCGCTGTACCAGCTGGGCTGACAGCCCCGAGCGGATGCTCACGGGCACCCCGCGCGAAGCCCCAGATTGACCGCAAAAGTGGCTGCGCGCCGAACCACAGCGCCCCCTTGCGCCAGATCTGGCACAAAGGGGGTACAAAGAGATCCGCTGCCGGGCGGCCACCACAGCGCCCGGCAGCGGAAACTGGAGAGAAGGGCTAGGCCTTCGGGACGAAGGTGTACTTCGTCGTGAGGTACTCGTCGATGCCCTCGAACGAGCCCTCGCGGCCGATGCCCGACTGCTTCACGCCGCCGAACGGCGCCGCGGCGTTGGAGATGACGCCCGCGTTGAGGCCCATCATGCCGGTCTCGAGGCGGTCGATCATGCGCATTCCGCGGTTGAGGTCGGTCGTGTAGACGTACGAGATGAGCCCGTACTCGGTCGCGTTGGCGAGCTCGACGGCCTCGTCCTCGGTGTCGAACGGCACGATGGCGAGCACCGGGCCGAAGATCTCCTCCGCCAGCAGGCGGGTGCCCGCAGTGACACCCGTGATGACCGTGGCGGGGTAGAACGAGCCGGCCCGGTCGGGGATGACGCCGCCGGTGGTGACCGTCGCGCCGCGCGCGACGGCATCCTGCACCAGCTCGTGCGAGGTCTGCACGGCGTTGTCGTCGACGAGCGGGCCGATCTGCACGCCCTCCTCGGTGCCGCGGCCCATCTTCATGGCGGCGACGCGCTCGGTGACGCGACGGCTGAACTCGTCGACGACGTCACGCTGCACGAGGATGCGGTTGGCGGCGGTGCACGCCTGGCCGATGTTGCGGAACTTGGCGAGCATCACGCCGTCGACCGCCCTGTCGAGGTCGGCGTCGGCGAAGACGACGAAGGGGGCGTTGCCGCCGAGCTCCATCGAGGTGCGGAGGATGCCGTCGGCGGCCTGCTTCATGAGCATGCGGCCGACCTCGGTCGAGCCCGTGAAGCTTAGCTTGCGCAGGCGCGGGTCGCCGATGATCTCGGCCGACAGCGGGCCCGACTTCGCCGTCGTGACGACGTTGACCACACCGGCCGGAACGCCCGCGTCCTCGAGCGTCTTCACGAAGTACATCGTGGTGAGCGGGGTCAGCGCGGCCGGCTTGATGATCGAGGTGCAGCCGGCGGCGATCGCGGGGGCGATCTTGCGGGTCGCCATGGCGAGCGGGAAGTTCCAGGGGGTGATGAGGAACGAGGGGCCGACCGGCTGGTGCGACACCACGATGTGGCCGGTGCCCTCGGGGTTCTCGCCGAAGCGGCCCGTGATGCGCACAGCCTCCTCACTGAACCAGCGCAGGAACTCGGCGCCGTAGGTGACCTCGCCGCGCGACTCGGCGAGCGGCTTGCCCATCTCGATCGTCATGAGCAGGGCGAACTCGTCGGCGCGCTCGATAACGAGTTCGAAGGCCTTGCGCAGCAGCTCGCCGCGCACGCGCGGGGCCGTGGCGGCCCAGCTCGCCTGCGCGTTCGCCGCAGCATCCATCGCCTTCTTGGCGTCGGCGACCGACGCGCTCGCGATCTCGGCGATGATCTCGCCGGTCGAGGGGTCGTTCACGGTCATGGTGGCGCCACCCTCGGCGTCGACCCACTGGCCGTCGATGTACAGGCCGCGGGGAACCTTGGCGAGCAGCTCGGCTTCGCTGATCATTCGTCTCTCGTTTCGCTCTGTGCCCTGCCGGTCCAGACCGGATCAGGCACGGGTGCGGTGGTGGCGTCCGCGGGGATGGATGGGGGCGGTGGTCTAGTTCGCTTCGAGGGCTTCGCCGATGACGCGGATGCCCTCGCGCAGCAGCTCGTCGCTGATCGACAGCGGCGGCAGCAGGCGGATGACGTTGCCGTCGGTGCCGCAGGTCAGCACGATGACGCCCTGGTTGTGGCAGTACTTGGCGACAGCGCCGGTGAGCGCCGCGTCGGGCTTGCCGTCGGCGTCGGTGAGCTCGATGGCCACCATGGCGCCGCGACCGCGGATGTCGCCGATGCGGCCATCGCGCGCCTGCAGGGTGGTCAGCTCGTCGAGGATGATGGCCTCGAGCTCGCGGGCACGGGTGAGCAGGTCGCCCTCCTCGTAGGCGGCGAGCGCGCCGAGCGCTGCCGCCGTGGCGATGGGGTTGCCGCCGTAGGTGCCGCCGAGGCCGCCGACGTGCGGGGCGTCCATGATCTCCTGCCGGCCGACGACCGCGGCGAGCGGCAGGCCACCCGCGATGCCCTTGGCGAGGGTCATCATGTCGGGCACGATGCCCTCGTCCTCACTGGCGAACATCTGGCCGGTGCGGGCGAAGCCGGTCTGCACCTCGTCGGCGATGAACACGACGTTGTTCGTGGTGGCCCACTCCCGCAGCGCGGGCAGGAAGCCCTTCGCCGGGACGATGAAGCCGCCCTCGCCCTGGATGGGCTCGATGATGATCGCGGCGAGGCGGTCAGCACCGATCTGCTTCTCGAGGGTGTGGATCGCGCGGGCCGCCGCCTGCTCGCCGGTCAGACCGTCGCGGTAGGGGTACGACATGGGCGCGCGGTACACGTCGGGCGCGAAGGGGCCGAAGCCGGCCTTGTAGGGCATGGCCTTGGCGGTGAGCGCCATGGTGAGGTTGGTGCGGCCGTGGTAGCCGTGGTCGAACGCGACGACAGCCGACTTGCCGGTGTAGTAGCGGGCGATCTTGATGGCGTTCTCGACGGCCTCGGCACCCGAGTTGAAGAGGGCGGTGCGCTTGGCGTGGTCGCCCGGGGTGATCGCATTGAGCTTCTCGGCGAGCTCGACGTAGCCGTCGTAGGGCGTGACCATGAAGCAGGTGTGGGTGAAGCGCTGCACCTGCTCGATGACGGCCTGGGCGACGTGCGGGTCGGCGTTGCCGACGTTGGTGACGGCGATGCCGCTGCCGAGGTCGATGAGCGAGTTGCCGTCGACGTCGACGATGACGCCGCCGCCGGCCGCGGCCGCGTATACGGGCATCATGGTGCCGACGCTGGAGGAGACGGCCGCCTGCTTGCGCGCGATGAGCTCGGCGCTCTTGGGGCCGGGGATGCTCGTCACGAGCTCGCGCCGCTGGGGCAGGCTGGGGCCACCGGTGAGGGCGGGTGCGTCCATCGTCATGCTCATGCGGTCAGCGTAGGGCTCTCGGGACCGGAACGTCGTATACGACATGTACAGCGGGGTCGCATGCAGTCGACACCGCGTACAGTGCGGGCGTAGGGTGTGGGCAGGCTCCCGAATCCACGGAACCAGTGAGCCCCGCATCCCGCGACGGAAGGACGCCCGTGCCGGTCACCCTCGACACCCTGCTCGCCCGCCGCGAGCTGCAGCTGCGGCTCGTCTGGGCCGACGAGCCCGCGCGCGAACGGCCCTGGGCGTGGGTGCACTCGAGCGACCTCGCCGACCCGACGCCCTTCCTCTCCCCCGGCGACGCGCTGCTGACCACCGGCACCCAGTGGTCCAGCGACGACGACATCGCCCCCTGGGTCGAGCGCCTCGCCGCGGCGGGGGTTCCCGGCGTCGGCTTCGGCACCGAGGTGATCCGCGACGGCACGCCGGATGCCCTCGTGACGGCCTGCGCCGCGCACGGGCTCGCCCTGCTCGAGGTTCCCTACCGCACGCCGTTCATCGCCGTCGCCCGCGCGGTCGCCGACCTCGACGCGGAGGAGCGCTACGCCCGCGTGCGCTGGACGCTCGAGACGCAGCGCGCCATCGCCGTCGCCGC
>JAIWOM010000074.1 GCA_020216895.1 Microcella sp. | reverse complement strand
GGATCCTGGTCGCCGTTGAGCAGCAGCAGCGCGACCCCGGCCGCCGAGCCGCTCGCGGGCGAGCTCGGCTCGCGGTCCGCGAAGGGGTGCATGCCGCTGAACGCGACGGCGGTGGACACCACGGCGGGGTGCAGCAGCGCGGTCGCGAGCGCGATGTTGGCGCCGTTCGAGAATCCCGTGGCGATGAGCGTGCGCCCCTCGAGGCCGTAGCGCTCGCGCGCCGCGGTGACGAAGGCGGCGAGCTCGCCGGCCCGCGCGATCACGTCGTCGACGTCGAACACGCCCTCGCACAGGCGGCGGAACCAGCGGTTCGCCATCCCCTCCCTCACGCGGCCGCGCGGCGAGAGGATCGCCGCGCCCGGTACGAGGGCGGCGCCGAGCGCGGCGATGTCGTGCTCGTCACCGCCGGTGCCGTGCAAGGTGAGCACGACGGGGGCGTCGGGCGCGGCCCCCTCGGTGAAGGTGTGCGGCCACTCGTCCAGCGAGACTGTCGGCAGAGCATCCGTCGTCACGCCGCCGACCCCGTCTCAAGCGCGGGGTTGTTCTCCTCCGGCAGCTGCACGGGGATCACGGCGCGCTCGATCTGCTCTCGCGAGGGCTCGAGCCACGGCGGCAGCTTGAGGGCGCGGCCGGGCTCGAGCAGGGGCTCGTCGATGGCGAAGCCGGGGGTGTCGGTGGCGATCTCGAACAGCACGCCGCCGGGCTCGCGGAAGTAGATCGAGGTGAAGTACTGCCGGTCGAGGATCTCGGTGACGCGGTGGCCCTTGCTCGCGAGCTCGTCGCGCCACTGCTGCTGCGTCGCCCGGTCGGGCACGCGGAAGGCGATGTGGTGCACGGTGCCGCCCGCGCTCAGCCCAGTGGGGGCGAGGCTCGAGGCGTGCACGTCGACGAGGGCGCCGGGCATGCCGTCGCCGGCGGCGAGGCGGGTGCGGTTGCCCTCCTCCTCGACGATGCGCATGCCGAGGTCGTTCACCATGAGGGCGATGGTGCGCTCGGCGTCCCGCACGGTGAGCACGCTCGAGTGCTGGCCGCGGATGGCGTGCTCAGCGGGCACGCTCGCCGAGTCCCAGGGGTCGCGCGGGTCGTTCTCGTTCGTAGCGACGAGCTCGATCTGCAGGCCGTCGGGGTCGCGCACGAGCAGGCGCTCCTCGCTGGACGAGGTCGAGGTGATGCGCGCCTCGGCACCGACCGAGGCGAAGTGGTCGACCCACCAGCCGAGCGAGCCGGCCGGAACCGAGAAGGCGGTCGAGGTCGACTGGCCCGCGCCGATGCGGCCGGGCTGGATGCCGCGCCACGGGAAGAAGGTCATGAGCGTGCCGGGGCGGCCCGACTCGTCGCCGTAGTAGAGGTGGTAGGTGCCGGGGTCGTCGAAGTTCACGGTCTTCTTGACCAGGCGCAGGCCGAGCCCGCGGATGTAGAAGTCGATGTTCTTCTGCGGGTCACCGGCGATGGCGGTGACGTGGTGCAGGCCTTCGGTGGTCGCGGTCATGGTCGACCCTTTCGATCGGGGACAATCGATGATATCCATGCAAACGCATAGAGCGCCAGCAGCATTCCCGGGGCATCCGCTCAGCAATCCGCTCTACCGTGGGGACATGCTCGACGCCCTCCGCCAGCTGCTGCGCCGCCCGGCCGAGCCCGCGGAGTACTGCGCGACCATCGTGGTCATGAGCGCCGTGACGAAGCTGGATGCTCTCGCCATCGTGGCCCTCGCCGTCGACCGTCCCGTCGAACAGCAGCGCACCATGCGCCCCTACGTGCTGCTCGACGGCGCCGGGTACCGCGACGGCGCGTGGGTCGAGATCGAGATCCCCAAGTTCGGCGAGCCGCCGCCGCTCGCGATCGACGTCTACTCGACGGTGAGCGACGACCACGCGCGGCTGCAGGCGCTCACCCTGCTCGCGCGCCTGGAGGAGCACACCGGCTGGCGCGTGCGGCCCGATTTCACTCTCTAGTCGCCGCGCATCCGCCCGAGGGGTCTGGCGCGGCGCGCGGCCGCGGCATAGCATCCCGAACAGGGGTGGCGACGGAGCCGTCCACAGACGGGAGAGACCGATGAAGTTCGAGATCGTCAAGGGCAAGAGCGAGAAGCAGCCGTACTTCTGGCGCATCGTGTCGGCCAACGGCCAGACCCTCGCCGTCAGCGAGAACTACGTGCAGAAGTCGTCGGCCAAGAGCGCCGTCGAGTCGGTCATGAAGAACGCGGCCGGCGCCACGATCGTCGACCTCACCTAGCGCGCGCTACGGCAGCAGGCGGGTCGGTCCGCGGAACAGGTAGGTCGTCTCGCGGATCGACCCGAGCCCCAGCATGAGCATCAGCACGCGCGCGAGGCCCATGCCGAAGCCGCCGTGCGGGGGCACGCCGTAGCGGAAGAAGTCGAGGTAGAACTCGAGCTCCTCCGGCTCCAGGCCCTTCTCGCGCGCCTGGGCGATGAGCACGTCGAGCCGGTGCTCTCGCTGGGCGCCGGTCGAGATCTCGGTGCCGTTGTAGAGCAGGTCGTAGCTGTTGGTGACCGTCGGGTCGCCCTCGCGGCGCATGTGGTAGAACGGCCGGATCCCGGTGGCGTAGTCGGTGACGAAGACGAAGTCGCTGCCGTGGTTGGCCTTCACCCAGGCCGACAGTCGGCGCTCGCCTTCGGGGTCGAGATCGCCGTCGGTGCGCGGAATCTCGTAGCCGCCGTCGGCCACGATCTGCCGCGCCTCGGCGAGCGGAATGCGCGGGAACGGCGCGGTCGGCACACTCAGCTCGACGCCGAACGCGGCCTCGATCGCGGCCCCGTGCTTCTCGGCGACGGCACCGATCGCGTGCGCGAGCAGCTGCTCGTGCATCTGCATGACGTCCTCGTGCGACTCGATCCAGCTGATCTCGGCGTCGATCGACGTGAACTCCGTCGCGTGGCGCGAGGTGAAGGAGGGGTCGGCGCGGAAGGCCGGCGCGATCTCGAACACCTTGCCGAAGCCGGCGGGCTGCGCCATCTGCTTGAAGAACTGCGGGCTCTGGGCGAGGTAGGCCTTCGTCTCGAAGTACTCCATCTCGAACAGCTCGGCGCGGCTCTCGGAGGCGCTCGCCATGAGCTTCGGGGTGTGGATCTCGATGAAGTCGCGCTCGACCCACCAGCTGCGCAGCGCGTGCTCGAACGTGGTCTGGATCTTGAAGATCAGGCTCGCCTCGGGGCGGCGCAGGTCGAGGAACCGCCAGTCGAGCCGCTTGTCGAGGCTCGAGTCGTCGGCGATCGGGGTCTCGGGCAGGGCCTCGCTGACCACCTCGAGCGTGACGATCTTGACCTCGAGGCCGCCGAGCTTCACGCGCTCGTCGTGCTTGAGCTCGCCGGTGACGCGCACCATGGTGCCGTGGGAAAGACCGCCGATCGTCTCGGTGAGCGCGGCGGCGGCGAGCTCCTCGGCCGAGGCGCCCTCCTCGAGGTCGCGCGTCGCCGGGTTGACCAGCTGCACGGCCCCCGACTCGTCGCGCAGGATGACGAACTGCACCTTCTTCTGATCGCGGACGGTCTCGACCCACCCCGCCACTGTCACGAAGCCGTCGGGGAAGGGGGCGAGGTTTTTGATGGGGGTGCGAGTCACGAGAGAAGAGCCTACCGTCGCCCGGATGCGCGGCTCGGGGCTCTCTCGTGAGAGGTCCGCGTATCCGCCCGCTGGCATCTTTGGCGTGTCCGGCGAGGCTGACCCTACGGCTTCCCTGCCGCTCGTCGGGGCAATGCTCACATCAGTGACGTTGTAGGCCGCACATCGAGGGTTCGGCAACAGCCTGAAACCTTCTGCAAGGTATTCATCATCGCTAAAGGACGATAACATCGCTGATACTTAATGTTTACAGAACGAAGAGGAGCCAGCGTGATTTCAACGATCGTTGTCGCTGCAGGCATGTTCGCGGCGACCAATATCGATGACATCGTGGTGCTGACGGTCCTGTTCCTGGCCTCGACGCGGGGCGGACCCCGACCTTGGCAGATCGTGCTGGGCCAGTACCTCGGTTTCAGTACCTTGGTCGCCATCAGCGTGGTCGCCGCGCTGGGTCTCACCGTTGTTCCGGATCAGTGGGTTGGCTTCCTCGGCGTCATACCACTTGCTATCGGCGTCATCGGGCTCTTTCGCGGGCTCCGCAAGAGCAAAGACGATGACGATGACGAAGCAGAGTCGGCGCTGAAGGCGGTCGGGCTTCTCGGTGTCGCGGGGATCACCATTGCGAATGGAGCGGACAATATCTCGCTCTACACGCCGGTGTTCCGCACCTTTTCGCCGACAGACACGGCGATTACGATCGTGGTGTTCCTCGTCCTCGTGGCCGCATGGTGCGCGCTCGGGCGGGCGATCGGCACGAACCGGAGAGTGACCGAGGCGCTCGAACGAATAGAGCATTGGCTCGTGCCCGTGGTCTTCATCGGGCTCGGCCTCTTCATCCTTGTCGAGTCGGGCGTTGTTCCTCGGTTGATCGATGTCCTCGGCTGACCCTTGCGATCGAATCATGACGGTGTCGACGTCCGATTCCGCTCGGTCGGTTCTCAAACCGGCGGCCGCTCTGTTTCGCAGCCTCGCCGATCCCGCTCGCCTCGGAGTGTTACAGATTCTTATGAGCGGAGAGAAGAGGGTTGCCGAGATCACCGAGCAACTCGGCTTGGCTCAGTCCACCGTCTCCCAGCACCTTGCTTGTCTCCGCGAATGTGAACTGGTGGCAGTGCGCCCGGTGGGGCGTTCCTCGCTGTATTCGCTCACCCACCCTGAGCTCTTTGACCTACTCCGTTCAGCTGAGCGGCTACTCGACGCCACCGGCGAATCTGTGGCCCTCTGCAAGAACTACGGCGCCGCGTCTCGCTGACGCCACTCCTGTCAGTGTCACGGCACACTATCCGGCCGCCAGTTCTGGCGAGCGTTCCCGCCGCTTCGGCTCCGACGGGTGCGCGGTGCTGGCCATGCCGGGGGTGCGACCCAGGCTTCTCCGTTCTCTTAGAATTGAGTCGTGCCCGCCGACCTCGTCCACCTCGTGCGGCACGGCGAGGTGCACAACCCCGCGCACGTGCTCTACGGGCGGCTCGAGGGGTACGGGCTCAGCGACCTCGGGCACCGCATGGCGGCCGCCGCGGTCCGCACGCTGGCGGGGCATCCGGTGACCGGGCTCTACGCCAGCCCGCTGCAGCGCACCCAGGAGTCGGCGCGGCCGTGGGCCGAGGCCTTCGGCCTCGAGATCCGCACCGACGAGCGCATCATCGAACCCACGAACCGCTTCGAGGGCAAGCGGATGAACGCACGCACGGTTCTCCAGCCCCGCCACTGGCCGCTGCTCGTGAACCCGCGCCGCCCGAGCTGGGGCGAGCCCTTCACGGAGGTCGCCGCGCGCATGCTCGCGGCCATGCACGACGCCCGCACCGCCGTCGACGCGGGCGAGGTCGTCATGGTCAGCCATCAGCTGCCGATCTGGATGGTGCACCGCGCCCTCGCCAAAGAACCGCTGCACCACGACCCGCGCAAGCGCCGCTGCTCGCTGTCGAGCGTCACGAGCTTCGCCTGGCGCGAGGGTGCTGACGGTCAGGGCGCCTTCGCTGAGATCGCCTATCAGGAAACTCCGCCAGACTTGCTGGCAGAGGCCATCGACCTGGGAGCCGTGTGAACCGCAACCTCCGACCCCGCATTGCCACGCGCGTCGCGGCGCTGGCCATCGTCGCTGCCGTGACGCTCGCCGGCTGCACGGCGACCGATCCGCTCGCCGAGCAGTACCGCTCGGGCACGGGCCAAGGCTTCATCTCGGGCGACGGCGCGTACACGGTCATCGCGCAGGCCGACCGTTCCGCCCCGATCGAGTTCGAGGGGGTCATCGAGAACGGGGACACGGTCTCGAGTGACGACTACCGCGGCGACGTGCTCGTTGTGAACTTCTGGTACGCCGGATGTCCGCCCTGCCGTCTCGAGGCGCCCGACCTCGAGGCGCTCGCGCAGCAGTTCGCCCCCGATGGTGTGCAGTTCCTCGGCGTCAACATCCGCGACCAGGCAGCCACCGCGCTGTCGTTCGCGGAGGAGTTCGGGGTCACCTACCCATCGGTTCTCGACGCCAACGATGGGCGAGTGCAGCTCGCCTTCGCTGGGCAGGTCGCGCCCAATGCCGTGCCGACCACGCTCGTGGTCGACCGCGAGGGCCGCGTCGCCGCGCGCATCGCGGGTCTCGTGAGCGAGCCGAGCGTGCTGCGGTCGATGATCACCGACACGCTCGCCGAAGCGCCGTGAGCCCGGTGGCGGCACTGCTCACGAGCGTTCTCGGCGGCCCGGTGGCCGCCGCCGCGGTGAACCCGATTGGCGAGGTCGTGCTGAGCGGCAACCTGCTGCTCGCCCTCCCGATCGCCCTCGCCGCCGGCTTCCTCGCCTTCGCCTCGCCGTGCGTGCTGCCGCTCGTTCCCGGCTACCTCGCCTACATCGGCGGGGTCACCAGCAGCGCCGAGCTCGAGCAGCGCCGCGGACGCCTGCTGCTCGGAGTGGCGCTCTTCGTGCTCGGCTTCAGTGTGGTGTTCGTCGGCTTCTCGATCGTGTTCGCCACCGCGGGGCTGTTCCTGCTCGCGTACCTCGACCTGATCACGCGGATCGCCGGGGTCATCGTCATCCTGATGGGCCTCGTGTTCATCGGGCAGGTGTCGTTCCTGCAGCGCACCATCAGCCCGCGCATCTCGGTGGCCACGGGTCTCGGCGGGGCGCCCCTGCTCGGCATCGTCTTCGGCCTCGGCTGGGCGCCGTGCATCGGCCCCACCCTGATCGCCGTCAACGCCCTCGTGCTCAACGAGGGCGACATCGGTCGGGCGGCCCTCATCGGCCTCGCGTATTGCCTCGGCCTCGGCGTGCCGTTCCTGCTCGTCGCCCTCGGGTTCCGCTGGGTGGCGGGGGCCACCGCGTGGCTGCAGCGCAACATCCGCATCATCAACATCATCGGCGGCGCGCTGCTGATCGTGATCGGCCTGGCCATGGTCACGGGTCTGTGGCAGCAGTTCGTCTCGAGCCTGGGAGCAGTGATCGGTGGAACCGTTACGCCCCTCTGACCACTACGAGACCGCGGAGGCCGCGAAGGCCGCTGCCGATTCCGCCGCGCCCGGCGCGGCCGCGCCCATCGCGCAGCCCCGGCTCGGGGCCGTCGGCTG
>JAIWOM010000073.1 GCA_020216895.1 Microcella sp. | reverse complement strand
CGAGCACTGAGCGACCGCCGAGCCGCGCCGTCGCTCGCCCGCCGCGCTCGGGCAGGAGGCTCGACCCGAGATCGCGCCGCGCGCGCAGCAGCAGAGCCGCGGCGGCGAGCACGAGGAAGGCGACGAGCGACAGCAGAAGGGGGAGCAGGGTCGGCTCGGTGAACGGGCGCGTCGCCTGACCCCAGCCGATCGGGGAGAACCACGACAGCACGGCGGGCTCGACGCGCATCAGGTCATCGCTCGGGGTTCCGAGCGCGTCACCGATGCCCCGCACGAGGTAGGCACCGATCACGAGCGCCGTCGCTGCGCCGTTCGCGGCGCGGCCCGATGGCATCAGCTGCGCGACCACGGCGGCGATACTGACGAAGACCAGCCCCACCGCTCCCACGGCGAGCGCCGCGATGACCGAACCATCGAGGGGCAGCCCACCAGCCGCGTACGCCAGGGTGAGCACGCCGACGACGACCAGGTTGGTGAGCGCCCCGAGCGCGAGCGTCGCGGCGAGGGGCGTCGCGCGCCCGAGGGGTGTCGCCCCGAGCAGCTCGGCGCGCCCGGTCTCCTCATCGGCGCGCGAGTGCCGCACCACGAGGAAGGTGCTCATGAGCCCCGCGAGCACCGCCGTGAAGGCGAAGCCGGTGAAGAACGCGACCGCCCCGAGCGAGTCACCGTCGGGCAGCCCGCGAGCGAAGATGATGGCCGGGTTCGCGACCGACAGCGCCACGATCGCCGCGCGGTCGGCGGCGCTCTCGAACTGGCTCGTGATCGCCGCCGCGACCGCCAGGCCGAACAGGGCGATGCCGCCGATCCAGAACGCGAGCACCCACCGGTCGCGGCGCAGCTGCGTCGCGAAGATGGTCAGCCCTGCGCGGGTCATCGCGTCACGCTGTAGTGCCGAAGGAACAGCGACTCGAGCGATGCCGGCGCGGCGGTCACTGCCGTCGCCCCCTGCGCAGCGAGCGCGGCGAGCACGGTCGGGATGGCGTCGGAGTCGGACTCGAACTCGACGGCGCTCTCGCTGACGCGCACATCGTGAACGCCGGCGAGAGCCCGCACCGCCGCGGCATCGGCGACGCCCGCGACCCGGAAGCTCGTGCGGCTCAGGTGCCGCAGATCATCGAGCGACCCGCTCTCGACGACGCGGCCCTCGCGGATGATCGTGACCCGGTCGCACAGCTGCTCGACCTCGCTCAGCACGTGGCTCGAGAGCAGCACGGTCGCACCCTCGCCGCGCACGCGCTCGACCTCCTGACGGAAGACCGCCTCCATCACCGGGTCGAGCCCCGAGCTCGGCTCGTCGAAGATGTACAGGCGCGCGCGGCGCGCGAACGCCGCGATGAGGGCGACCTTCTGCCGGTTGCCCTTCGAGTAGGTGCGCGCCTTCTTACGGGGGTCGAGCTCGAACTGCTCGATGAGGTCGGCGCGCAGAGCCGGGTCAGACCCGCCGCGCAGGCTGGTCAGCAGGTCGATCGCCTCTCCGCCCGTGAGGGAGGGCCACAGGCTGACATCCCCGGGAACGTAGGCGACGTCGCGGTGGATCGCCGTCGCCTCGGCCCACGGGTCGAGCCCGAAGACGGATGCGCGCCCGCCCGTCGGCCGGATCAGCCCGAGCAGCACGCGGATGGTCGTCGACTTGCCCGCGCCGTTGGGGCCGAGGAAGCCGTGCACCTCGCCCTCGGCGACATGCAGGTCGAGCCCGTCGAGGGCAGTGGATCGGCCGAAGCGCTTGGAGAGCGCGCTCGTCTCGATGAGGGGGGTGGTGAGCACGGCAGGAGCCTTCCTGGTCGCAGGTCAGCGCCCCGGCGGTCGCCGCGGCACTCCGCGTTCTCGCGGGCCGACCAGGCTTCCCGGCTCTCCGATGCCGAGCATAGACCTGCGCGAACGGCCGCGCACCTGCCGTGCTCGCGCGCCGTGCTCGCGTGCCGGGTCAGGCGAGCGAGGGCACGACCTCCGCGTCGACCACGGGCATGATGTCGCGCACGATCGCCTCGAGGATGCGGGCGTTGAACTCGACGCCGAGCTGGTTGGGCACCGTGACGAGCAGGGTGTCCGCATCCCGCACCGCCTGATCGCGCGCCAGCTCCGCGGCGATCACGTCGGGCTCGCCGATGTACGAGCGGCCGAAGCGCGAGCGCGCGCCATCGAGCATGCCGACCTGGTCGCGCTGCTCGCCCTGCGCCTGCACGCCGAAGTAGTAGGCGGTCTCCTCGTCGATGATCGGCAGGATGCTCCTGCTGACCGACACGCGGGGCTCCCGCGTCCATCCGCGCGTCGCCCAGGTCGCGCGGAACATCGCGATCTGCTCCGCCTGCAGTTCATCGAACGGCACCCCGGTGTCCTCCGTGAGCAGCGTCGAGCTCATGAGGTTCATGCCCTGCTCGGCCGTCCAGACGGCGGTCGCGCGCGTTCCGGCGCCCCACCAGATGCGGTCGTAGAGACCCTCCGACTGCGGGGTGACCGCCTGCGGGCGGTCGGTGCCGATCATGCGCGGGTTGCCCGGCGCGAATCCCTCGCCGTCGATCGCCCGGCGGAACAGGTCGGTGTGCTCGCGGGCCATGTCCGCATCCGTGTGTCCGTCGGCGGGCTCGTAGCCGAAGGAGCGCCAACCGTCGATGACGGTCTCGGGTGACCCTCGGCTGATGCCGAGCTGCAGTCGGCCGCCGCTGATCAGGTCGGTCGCGCCCGCCTGCTCGGCGAGCGACCACGGGTTCTCGTAGCGCATGTCGATGACGCCCGTACCGAGCTCGATCCGGCTCGTGCGGGCGGCCGCGGCCGCCATCATCGGGAAGGGGTTGGAGTGGTTCTGGGCGAAGTGGTGCACGCGGTAGAACGCGCCGTCGACGCCGACCTCCTCGGCCGCGACCGCGAGCTCGATGCCCTGCAGGAGGGCATCGGCGCCCGAGCGCGTGCGCGAGCCGGCCACGCCCATCCAGTTGCCGAACGACAGGAACCCCAGCTTCGTCATGCTCGGGTCAATGCGTTCGCATGCAGAACTATTCCCGGGCGTGCTTCGGCTGCGCATCCGGCGCCGCGTGCTCGCCATGAACCGCAGGGCGGGGGTTTGTCGCGGTGATCGTCGCGCCTGGCCGCGTCGTCAGGTACACGCCGGCCAGCACGATGAGGCCGCCGACCACCTGCCAGATCGTGAGCTGGTCGCCCAGCGCGACCGCGATGACCGCGGTGAACACCGGCAGCAGGTTCAGGAAGACGCCCGTGCGCGAGGGGCCGAGCTGGGTGACGGCGACATTCCACAGCAGGTAGGCGAGCGCGCTCGGGAAGACGATGATGATCGCGAGCCCCCACCAGCCCTCGGTCGAGGGCTGCGCCTGGATGCCCACGAGTGCCATGACGGGCGCGAGCATGAGCGCGCTCATGCCGACCTGCACGGTCGTCGCCGTGATCGGCGGGGTCTGGATGCGGCGGCTGATGATCACGTAGGCAGTCCAGGCGAGGATCGCGCCGAGGATCAGCAGGTCGCCGATCGCGACCGTCACCCCGGCGGGGCCGGCCGGGCCGCCGAGCAGCACGACGATGACGACGCCGACGAATGAGATCGCGATGCCGAGCACGCCCCCGCGGCGGATGCGCTCCCCCAGCACCACGACAGCGGCGAGCGCGATCACGGCCGGGTTGATGGCGCTGATCACGCTCGCGTTGACCGGCGAGGTCGTGTCGAGCGCGGCGTAGAGCAGCAGGGTGTACCCGACCATGCCCAGCACGGCCTGGACGATGTGGATCCACCACTCCTTCGCCGCGAGCCTCCACTTGTCGAGCTGGTCGCGCTCGATCCACAGCGTGATGACGAGCAGGATCGGGAACGCCCCGAGCCAGCGGAAGAAGGTGAGCTCGAGCGGGGTGAACTCGGCGATCACGCGGTCGCCGACGACGAAGTTCATCGCCCAGAACAGCTGGGCGAGCACGGCGGGCGAGTAGCGGCGGAGCAGGTGCACCCGACCAGGCTAGGGGCGCGCGGCGAGCCCGGGGCGCAGAGTCGGCGGCTCATGCGAGCATCGAGGGGTGCCGCTGGACTTCACCGCGATCGACTTCGAGACCGCCAACAACCATGCGGCCTCAGCGTGCTCGGTGGGGCTCGTGAAGGTGCGCGACGGTCGCGTGGTCGACCGCGCGAGCTGGCTCATCCGCCCGCCGTTCGGCTACGACGACATGCTCGAGTGGAACACCCGCATCCACGGCATCACGGCGGCCGACATCGTCGACGCGCCCCTGTGGGCCGATCAGGTGGATGCCCTGCTCGCCTTCGTCGACGGCGACACCCTCGCCGCCCACAACGCGGGGTTCGACATGGGCGTGCTGACCGCGGCGCAGCAGGCGAGCGGCCTGGAGGTGCCGAGCCTGTCGTACGTGTGCAGCCTGCGGGTCGCCCGCAAGACCTACCACCTCGACTCGTACCGGCTGCCCGTGGCGGCGATGGCCGCGGGCTTCGAGGACTTCGCGCACCACGACGCCCTCGCCGATGCCGAGGCCTGCGCGGCGATCATCGTGCACGCGGCGAAGCGGCACGACGTGACCGAGCTGGCCGACCTGGCGCGGGCATGCGGCACCGCGATCGGGCGCACGGGCACCGCAGCGGCCGGCGCAGGGTCGCCGGGCGCCGCGGCACCGAACGCTCAGCCCGCGAACGCCGCCTCGTAGGTCGCCGCGAGCTGGTCGCGGTACTGGCCCGGGGTCACGCCGTTCGTGATGTCGGTGACGGTCACCTGCACGAGCAGCGTGCCCGAGCGCACGATGAGCGTCTCGGTGTAGAACTCCGGGGTGTCGGCGGTGTTGGCGTTCGCCAGCACTCCCGCCTCCTCGCCGAGGCCATCGACCGGCTCGAGAACGATGCCGCCCTCGCCGTCGAAGTCGGCACCGTTGCGGGCGTCGGCGAAGTACTGCGTCGCCCCGTCGGGCGAGACGTACTCGCGCACCTCGACGCCGATCGTGAGCCCGGTGCCGTCGTCGCTCTGGTTCCAGTCGCAGCCGTAGAGGATGCCCCCGACACCGCCGGCCTCGATGACCGTCGAGATGTCGAGGTCGACGACATCGAAGCCCCAGACGGCGGTGACCTGGTCGTCGGCGAGGAAGGAGCAGTCGGTGTCAGTGCCGATGGTCTGCGCGGGCAGGTCGGGGCCCTCGGCGGCGGGCGGCTCGGGCGCGGTCGTGCCCTCCGAGCCGGCACCGGGGTCGGTGGGGGTCTCGGCGGCGGGGGCGGCGCATCCGGTCAGGAGGACGGCGAGCAGGGCGGTGGCGGCCGGTGCGACCGCGAGGGGAAGGCGAGAGGTCATGGCCGCAGTGTAGAAACGCGGCGGCGCCCGCCTCGATGGGGGAAAACCCCCAGCGGGTCGGCCCGCGAACCGGACAGCAGGTCAGCCCGCGAGGCGGTGCAGGGCGGCGGTGCGGCTCGAGACCCCGAGACGGCGGTAGATCGCCTGCAGATGGTTCTCGAGCGTCTTCTCCGAGATGCCGAGCGAGATGGCCGCCTGGCGCACCGTCGCCCCCGTCTCGAGCTCGGCGAGAACCTGCCGCTGCCGCGGCGTCAGCAGGGCGCGCGCGTCACGGGCGTCGCTGGCGCGCAGGCGAGCGAGCACCACCCGCACCTGGCGCGCGAAGGCCTCGACGTAGGTGAGCTCGTGATCGCTGAAGTCGCGATCGGCGCGGAAGACCGCGAGCGTCTCGATGAGGCCGTCGTCGACCGAGAGCAGGGTGCCGATCTGGTGCTGGCCGCCCATCGGACGGTAGATGGCCTCGTACAGCGGGCGAGCCTGCCACTCCTCGGGCGTCATCGTGTCGCTGATGCGCAGCGAGCCCGGCTCGGGCGCGGCGAGCAGCTCGGCGACCATCGGCACATCGCTGAGGTCGCGGGGCATGACCGGAATCAGGAAGGGCAGCGGCTCGGGCAGGTGGTAGCCCGTCATCGCTCCTGTCGTGGTGTCCATGGTCACCCAGCCGGCGCGCGTGCAGGGCACGAGGGTGAACAGGATCTCGACGGTGCGCTCGCGCAGGGCCGGGCGGGTCAGCACCGTGCCGATGCTGGCGGCCGCGTCGAGCAGGCGCCGCAGCTCGGGCACCTGCAGAGACTCCATAGCGCGAGTGTAAGACGCGCTGCCGCCGATTCAGCGGTCGCAGCCGCCCGACTTGTCGGCGCGCGAGCCGGGCACGCTGAGGTCGCGCAGGCCCTTGTAGGCGTAGGGGTCTTCCCCCGCCACCATGACGATGTCACGGAAGTCGTACTCGGCGAAGTAGCGCCCCTCGCTGTGCTGCCACGGCAGCAGCGACTCGGCGCTCATGTAGTGGTTGACGAGCGCGCGCCGGTAGCCGTGCTTGCCGCTGTTCTCGAGCGAGCGGTGCAGCAGGTAGCCGTTGAAGAAGAGCGCCGCGCCGGCCGGCACCTCGACCGCGACCGCGTCGTCGTCGGTGTACGGAAACCCGTAGGCCTCGTCGGTGCAGTCGAAGCGGTCGTCGGTCTGCTCGCGGTCGGGGTAGAGCACACCGCGGGCGTGCGAGCCGGGCAGCACCCAGAGGCAGCCGTTCTCGGTGGTGGCGTCGTCGAGCGCGATCCACACCCCGCACAGCGAGCGGTCGCGGGTGGGGATGAAGTGCTCGTCCTGGTGCCAGGCCTGCCCGGGCTTGCCCTCGCTCTTGATGAAGAGCATCGACTGCATGGCCTTGACGTTCGGGCCGATCACCCGCGTGAGACCGTCGACGATCCGAGGGTGCCGCATGATCTGCCGAGCGACCGCGCTGATCTTGTGCGGGTGGTGGATGCAGAGGTACTGCCGCAGAACGTCGGCGTCCGACTGCCCGGGGTGAGCATCCACGACCGCATCGCCCGCGTCGTCGACCGGGCTCAGGCCTGCTCGGCAGATGCGCAGGGCCTCGGCGTTGACCGCCTCGACCTCGGCGGGGGTGAGCGCGCCGCGCAGGATCGCGTAGCCGTCACGGGCGTACTGGGCGACGAAGTGCTCGTCGATGCTGTCGTGCATCACGAGCGGGGCATGAACGGCTGTGGTCATGGCTTAGATCATACCTTTGGTAGTGCGCGGCGGAACCCCCGCGCCTAGGGGAGATTACTCATTGCCGGCGCCGCCGAGACGGCGGGATGCTGGCCGCATGCCGCAGCACTCCCGCACCCTCCTCGCCCTCGTGTCGGCCGCCGCGCTCGCCGCGGTCGCCCTGACCGCCTGCGCCGGGCCCGC
>JAIWOM010000072.1 GCA_020216895.1 Microcella sp. | reverse complement strand
CCCGGCGCTCGTCGAGGTCGCGGGCGGGGCGGGGCACGTCGTCGAGCGCGAGCCGGCCGACACCCTTCCCGAGCGTCTCGCCGAGGCGATCGCGGCGGTCGTCGACGACGACGCGCACGCCGAGACGCTGCGGGTCGCGGGGCGCGATCGCGCGCGGGCCTTCAGCTGGCTCG
Source organism: Microcella sp. (assembly GCA_020216895.1). Classification (GTDB taxonomy): domain Bacteria; phylum Actinomycetota; class Actinomycetes; order Actinomycetales; family Microbacteriaceae; genus Microcella. Next base: position 7,028 of record JAIWOM010000072.1, on the reverse strand, counting down.
ATTCGGCCGAGAAGACCTGGCAGCTGCACGCCGACCTATGAGCAACGGCACCGCGCAGCGGCCGCACGCTCCCCGACGTGCGATGCGGCCGGAGATCGAGAGCCTGCGCGCTCTCGCCGTCCTTCTCGTCATCGCCTTCCACCTCTGGCCGGAGAGGCTCACGGGCGGCTTCGTCGGCGTCGACGTGTTCTTCGTCATCTCGGGGTTCCTGATCACCGCGCACCTCGTGCGCGAGCTCGACGACGCGGGCTCGATCTCCCTGCCGCGGTTCTGGGCCCGACGGATCCGACGGCTCTTCCCCGCAGCATTGCTGGTGCTGATGGTCTCGCTGATCGCCGTCGTCGTCCTCTGGCCAGCGACCCGCTGGCTCAGCAACCTCGCGGAGTTCTGGGCGAGTCTCGGTCTCGTCCAGAACTGGTACCTGGCGGCCAACGCCGTCGACTACTTCGCCGCCGAGGGCGAGTCGCCCTTCCAGCACTACTGGTCGCTCTCGGTCGAGGAGCAGTTCTACCTCGTGTGGCCGATCCTGATCGTGATCGTCGCCGTCCTTGCTGCACGGAGAAGAGACGGAGGTCTTCCTCGAAGGGAACTCACCGCGCTGGCGGCGGCCGTGATCATGATCAGCCTCGCCTACTCGATCGCGAGCGCTCTGCTCGTTCCCGGTGGAACATACTTCTCGACCTTCAGCCACGCGTGGGAGTTCGCGGCCGGAGCGCTCCTGGCGCTGCTGTGGCCGCGGCTCGAGCGAGGGCTCGCCGTCACCGGTGCGTCGCCCGCGCGAGCGACACTGATCGGTGGCGCGGCACTCCTGACGGGCACGGCGATGATCGTCGTCAGCGCGATCGTCCTCACCGGCACCACGGCGTTCCCGGGCTGGATCGCCCTCATCCCGGTGACGGGCACTCTGCTCGTCATCGCGGTCGGCCCTCTCCTGAACCAGGGCGTGCCTGGACGCCTCGCGAACCTCGCGCCGATCGTCTGGATCGGCGGGATCTCGTACTCCGCGTACCTGTGGCACTGGCCACTCATCGTCTTCGCCCCTGACGTCCTCGACCGCCAGCTGACGACGCCGGACCGGCTCGTGATCCTGGTGCTCACGCTCGGGCTCGCGTGGGCGACCAAGCGCTGGGTCGAGGATCCGGTGCGGTTCGGACGGATCGCACGGGGCTCGCGGCGCACCTACGCGCTCGCGGCAGTGATGGCCGCAACCGCGATCGTGATCTCCCTGGTGCCCTTCGGCATCGCCTCGACCGAGAAGCAGACGGCCGCGGACGCGGTTGCGAGCGTCGTCGACGACGTAGTCGCGGGAGACTCCCCCTGCCTCGGCGCTCCGGCGATGCTGGACCCCGCGGCCGCGTGCCCGAATCTGCACCAGCTCGACGACCGGATCGTCACCGCCACGCCCTGGCTCGAACAGCTCGAGCAGGGACTGCGCCCGAGCGGTGACGTGTGGCAGACGGCCTGGTCGGAGTGCCCCAGCGCATCGAGCGGAGCACTGAACCCCTGCACCTTCACGTCGGGCCCGGATGCACCCACCATCGCGATCGTCGGTGACAGCCATGCGTTCCAGTGGGCGCACGCGGTGCTGCCGATCGCGCAGAGGGAGGGCTGGAACGTCGTCATCTCGTGGATGGCGGGCTGTGCTCTGCACGAGCCGGGACGCGTCTGGACCGGGGATGACGACATCAACGGTTCGAGCGCCTGCGACCCGTGGCGCAGGTCCGCTCTCGCCGACATCGCCAGCTCCGACGACTACGACCTGATCATCACGAGCAGCTTCTCCCGGAAGTTCGCATCGAACGGTGTCCCCGAAACGCAGGAAGAGATCGCCGATGCGTTCCGATCGGCGCTCGACACGATGAGCTCCGGGGGAGCTCCTGTGCTGGTCATGGCCGCGTCGCCGCTGCCGGGTGAGAACGTGCCCCGGTGCCTCGAACAGACCGCTGCCTCACCGAGTCCCTGCTCGACCCCGCGGGGCCAGGCTCTCCTCCCCGACCCTCTCGCCGCCGGGGCCCGCACGCTCGGCGACACCGCCGTGACGTTGTTCGATGTCACCGATGCACTCTGCGATTCCGATACGTGCCACAGCGTTGTCGGCGGACTCCCGGCGTACAGCGACCGCCATCACCTTTCCCGCCTGTTCCTGCTGACCCTGAGCGCCTCGGTCGAGGAGCCGATCGCGCAGCTGCTCACCGACGCCGGCTGATCAGGGCTCCGGGGTCGCAGTCGGTGCCGGCAGCGGCGCGACGGCCTCGGCGACCAGTGCCCGGATCAGCGGCCAGTCGGGCACGACGTTGTCGATGACCGGCGGCACCAGCTCGAGCCGCCGGATCTCGTGCTCGCGCGACTGCACGGCCAGGTCGCTGAGCACGCCGACCATGCCCTGCGGCACGTCGGTGCGCACGAGATCGCTCGAGGCCTCGGCGATCGCCTGGAACCGTGTGAGCACGGTCGCCGGGTCGAGCTGGCGCAGCATGGCCTCCTGGAGGTCACGCTGGTGCTGCATCCGGTCGAAATCGGTCAGGTTGTAGCGGCTGCGGGCGTACCAGAGGGCCGTGTCGCCGTCCATGCGCTGCTCGCCCGCCGGGATCACGCCGTAGACGGTGCCGCCGTTGATGCCCCGCGAGACGGGCTCGTCGACGGTGACCACGACGCCGCCGAGCGCATCGATGAGGGAGGCGAACCCGGCCATGTCGATCAGCACCGTGTACTGCACCGGGAGACCGGTGACGCCCTCGACCGCGTCCTTCATGGCCTCCAGCGCGGGCGTGCTGCCGGCGGCGGTCGCGTCGGGGTACAGCTCGGGATGCTCCTCGACCCAGGGGTACAGGTAGGCGAGTAGGCAGTCGTCGCCGCAGTCGAAGCCGTTCGGCCAGACCTCCCACAGCGGCGAACCCTCGGAGAACGGCGCGCTGTACAGGTTGCGCGGGATCCCGATCATCGTGACGGCCCCCGACTGCGCGTCGACGCTCAGCAGGGTCATGCTGTCGGGGCGCAGGCCGATGCGGTCATCGCCCGCGTCGCCGCCGAGCAGCAGGATCGTGTACCGACCGTCGATCGGCTCGACGTACCCGCCGTCGGCGAAGACCGAGCCCAGGGCATCCCGCCCCGCACCGGTCAGCACCGCGGCGTACCCGGCGGTTCCAGTCGTCAGCAGCAGCGAGAGCACCGCGAAGGCGGCGATCGGGAGGCGGGCCCGCGGCGGGGTGCGCACGAGCCGCACGAGCCGCAGCGTGTCGAGCGTCGTGGCCAACCACAGCACCGCGTAGAAGACGAGGGCGAGCTGCGCGACCCAGAGCACGAGGGCGGTGGAGGCGATCGTCAGGGCCGCAGGGCGCCACAGCACGACGAGCAGGAGGGCGAGCGCCGCGACAGCCCACAGCACGAACGTCGAGCCGACCGCGAACCGGCCCCAGCGGCGGTCGCCGGCGAGCAGCTGGGCGCTGCCCGGGATCATCAGGTTGAGGCCGAGCAGCCACCAGGCCCGGCGGCGCATCACCTGCGGGTCGCGCGTGTCGGGGTGTCGGAGGGGAGCGGTGTGGCTCACGGGGCGACGCTCACGAGGAGGGCAGCGAGGCCTTCAGGGCCGCGTTCTTCCGGGCCACCTGCTGCTCGAGGTCGGCCGCGAAGGCCGCGAGCCGGGCAGCGATGGGCGCATCCGACGACCCGATGATGCGCGCCGCGAGGATCCCCGCATTGCGGGCACCGCCGATCGAGACGGTCGCGACGGGGATGCCCGCGGGCATCTGCACGATGCTCAGCAGCGAGTCCATGCCGTCGAGGTAGGCGAGCGGCACCGGCACGCCGATGACCGGCAGCGTCGTCACGCTCGCGATCATGCCGGGCAGGTGCGCGGCGCCGCCGGCCCCGGCGATGATGGCCCGGATGCCCCGGCCGGCCGCCGCCCGTCCGTAGGAGATCATGGCGTCCGGCGTGCGGTGGGCGCTGAGCACCTCGACCTCGTAGGCGATGCCGAACTCGTCGAGCGCCGCGGCGGCGTTCTGCATCACCGACCAGTCGCTGTCCGAGCCCATGACGACGGCGACGAGGGGTGTGCTCATGCCCTCCAGGGTAGGGCTCAGGCGTCGAAGTGGCTGGCCGCGGCGCGCGCGCGGTACACCACGTCGTCGAGCTCGGCACCGATCACCGTGACGTGCCCGGCCTTGCGGCCCGGGCGCGGACCCTTGCCGTAGGCGTGCACCTTCGCCTCCGGCTGGTGGGCCAGGGCGGCGGCGATACGGTCGTCGGGCAGCCCGCCGAAAACGTTGATCATGACCCCCCAGGGAGCGCGGGGCGTCGTGTCGCCGAGCGGCCAGTCGAGCACCGCCCGGAGGTGCTGCTCGAACTGGCTCGTGGTGGATCCCTCGATCGTGACGTGGCCGCTGTTGTGCGGGCGCATCGCCAGCTCGTTGACGAGCACGCGGCCGTCGGCGGCCTGGAACAGCTCCACGGCGAGCACGCCCGTCACGCCGAGCCCGTGCGCGATGGTGGTCGCGATCTCCGCCGCCGCGCGCTCCTGCGCGTCGGTGAGCTGCGGGGCGGGGGCGATCACCTCGGCGCACACGCCGCCGCGCTGCACGGTCTCGACGAGCGGCCACAGGCGGGCATCCCCGCTCGGGCGGCGCGCGATCAGCTGCGCGAGCTCGCGGTCGAAGCGGACGAGCTCCTCGGCCAGCAGCGGACCATCGGCGAGCCAGTCCGCCACCTGCGCCGGGTCGTCGACGACGCGCACGCCCTTGCCGTCGTAGCCGCCGCGCGGCGTCTTCACCACGGCGCGTCCCGCGTGATCGGTGAGGAACTGCGCCAGCTCGTCGGCCGAGGAGACGCGCGCCCAGTCGGGCTGCGCGACGCCGAGCTGCGACAGGCGCTCGCGCATCTGGAGCTTGTCCTGGGCGTAGAGCAGGGCATCCGGCCCCGGGTGCACGGCGGCGCCCGCGGCCACGAGCGCGCGGAGCACCTCCTGCGGCACGTGCTCATGGTCGAAAGTGATGACGTCGCAGCCCTCGGCGAAGGCGAGCACGGCGGCCGTGTCGCGGTAGTCGCCGACCGCGGACGCGGCGAGGCGGGCCGAAGAGTCGGCAGCCTCGGCGAGCACGCGGATCTCCAGACCGAGTGCGGTCGCCGGAGGGATCATCATGCGCGCCAGCTGGCCCCCACCGATGACGCCGACGACGGCCATGGATGCTCCTCACTAGACTGCGGACGACTCCCGTCTATTCTGGCCGACCACCGCCCCCGCCGAGGACCGATGCGCACCCTGCTGCCCCAGCTCGCCCGTTTCGGCACGGTCGGGCTCGTGGGCCTGGTGGTCGATGTGGCCCTGTTCAACGCGCTGCGGCTGACCGTGCTGGCCCCCGAGACGATCGCCGAGGGACCGGTCATCGCGAAGGTGATCTCGACCTCGGTGGCGATCGCCGTCAACTGGCTGGGGAGCCGGTACTGGACCTTCCGGCTCGAGCGGCGCCGTCCGGCCGTGCGCGAGGCGGTCGAGTTCGCGGTCGTCAGCATCGGCGGGATGCTCATCGCCGTGGGATGCCTGGTGATCTCGCACTACGTGCTCGGGTTCACGAGCGTGCTCGCCGACAACATCGCGACCAACGTGGTCGGGCTCGGCCTGGGCAGCGCCTTCCGCTTCGCGCTCTACCGCTGGTGGGTGTTCCACCCGGAGCGCGCCGATTACGGGCGGCCGAGCCCCACGTAGGTGAAGCCCGCGTCGCGCCAGCGCTGCGGGTCGAGGCAGTTGCGACCGTCGACGATGAGCCGGGCCGGCGTGCGCTGGGCGATATCCACCGGGTCGAGCTCGCGGTACTGACGCCACTCGGTGACGACGACCAGGGCATCCGCCTCGGCGATCGCGTCGCCGAGCTCCGCGCGGTAGTCGAGCTCGGGGTGGGCCCGGCGCGCGGTCTCGATCGCCTCGGGGTCGGTGGCCCGCACGACCGCGCCCGCCGCCACCAGCCGGCCGGCCACATCGAGCGCCGGAGAGTCGCGCACGTCGTCCGACTCGGGCTTGAAGGCGAGCCCGAGAACGGCGACGCGACGACCGGTGAGGCCGCCGAGGTTGGCGTCCACCAGGTCGACGACACGCTGCCGGCGGCGCAGGTTGATCTGGTCGACCTCCTCCAGGAAGGTCAGCGACTCGAGGCCCAGCTCGCGCGCACGGGCGCGGAAGGCGCGGATGTCCTTCGGCAGGCAGCCACCGCCGAAGCCGACGCCGGCGTTGAGGAAGCGCCGGCCGATGCGGGTGTCGTGACCGATCGCATCGGCGAGCGTCGTCACGTCGGCACCGGTGACCTCGGCGATCTCGGCGATCGCGTTGATGAACGAGATCTTCGTGGCGAGGAAGGCGTTGGCCGAGACCTTGACCAGCTCGGCCGTGGCGAAGTCGGTCACGATGCGCGGGATTCCCGAGGCGAGCGGGGTGGCGTACACCTCGTCGAGCAGCTCCGTCGCGATCGAGTCGCCCGGGCGCACGCCGTAGACGAAGCGGTCGGGGGTGAGGGTGTCGCTGACGGCGAAGCCCTCGCGCAGGAACTCCGGGTTCCACGCCAGCTCGGCGCCCGTCTGCTCGACGATCGCGGCGAGGCGGGCGGCCGTGCCGACCGGCACGGTCGACTTGCCGACGACGAGGTGGCCCTGGCCGATGTGCGGCAGGAGGGAGTGGACGGCCGCATCGACGTAGCGCAGGTCGGCGGCGTCGCTGCCCGCCTGCTGCGGAGTGCCGACGGCGATGAAGTGCACGCGCGCCTCGGCGGCGGCCGCGATGTCGGTCGTGAACCGGAGGCGGCCGTGGCGGGAGCCCAGGAGGTCGTCGAGGCCCGGCTCGAAGAACGGCGAGCGGCCGGCGGCCAGGTCGGCGACCTTCGCCGCATCGACATCGATGCCCACCACGTCATGGCCGAGCTCCGCCATGCAGGCGGCGTGCACGGCACCCAGATACCCGCAACCGATCACCGAGATACGCACCGGACGAGCCTACCGGTGCGCGCGCGGCCCGGGGCGCGCGGGCCCGCCACCGGCAGGGCGCC
>JAIWOM010000071.1 GCA_020216895.1 Microcella sp. | reverse complement strand
CCCAGGCGAGCACGGCGGCGACCGTGAGGGCCGCGGCGACCGCGGGCGCTGTGCGCCGGAGAACCGCTGTCAGGGATCGGTCGAAGGGCAGACGCAGGCCGTCGGCCGGCGCCGAGCGGGTGGGCTCGACGCCGGCCGACGGGGGAGCAGTTCGGCGGGCGATGGCGGGCTACTGCACCGTCACCGACGCCGACATGATCGGTGCCGCGTCGACGTAGCCAGCGCGTTCGACCCGCACCACCACGCGCAGCTTAAGGCCGGCGGTGAGGCCGTCGATCGTGTCGACGTCGACGGTCAGGTCGCGATCATCCTGGCCCTCGAGGTCAACCCAGCCGTTGCCGTCGACACGGTCGATCTGCCACTGGTAGCGCACCACCATGCCCACGACGGGCCAGGTTCCCGCAGTGGCCCTGAGGGTCTGGTCGGCTCGCACCGTCGTCGTGGCCGTCGTGCTGGTGCCGACGCCGATCCTCGGATTGGCGGTCGCCGTGACGGCGGCTCCGAGCCCGACCGTCAACGATGGCGAGCTGACCTCGTCGGAGTTCGGATACCCGGTCTTGCGCGCCACGACGGTCACGGCGATCTCCTCGCCCAGGTCGCTGACCAGGGGCGTATAGGTTTTCGCCGTGGCCCCCGCGATGGGCTCCCCGTTGCGCGTCCACTGATAGGTATACGACGAGGGTGCGACGTCCCAGGTGCCGACACTCGCGGTGAGCGCGGTGCCGACCCGGGCGCTCGCGCCGGCGCTGACTCCGCTGATCGACTGTGGCCCCAGCGCGGTGATGATGCCCGCGCTCGGTCGGGGGTCGACGACCACCGACACGTACCCGGTGCGCCGGGCCGTGACGCTCACCGTGATCTCACGACCGAGGTCAGAGCTCGTCAGGCGGTAGCTCGACGCGGTGGCCCCACTGATCGCCGAGCCATTGCGCCGCCACTGGTACGAGTACGACGTCGGCGTGGGCTCCCAGCCGCTGGCGACCACGCGCAGCGTGCGGCCGACGGAGGGCGTGCCCTCGATAACGGTCGTGCCTTGTACGAACGGCTCGACCGGCACGATGACCACGCCGGTGACGACGGGCGTCGCCAGACTCGACGGGTACCCGGTGGCGGCCGCGGTGATGCGCACCGTAATGGTGCGCCCGACGTCGCTGGTGGTCGGCGAGTAGGTGCTCTTCGTCGCTCCCGAGATCGCCGCACCGTTGCGCAGCCACTGGTAGCTGAGCGTGGTCGTCGTCGGGGTCGTCACCATGCCGCTGGTGTCGAGCGAAAGAACGAAGCCGACCTTCGGGGTGCCGGTGATGACCGGCGCCTGGTCGATCGTGACGCGCGGCCCCGAGCGCACCGGTACGACGACGGTGGTCGGCGTGTAGCCCGAGCGGGTGGCGGTGACGGTGGCGACCAGGCGCCCGGGCGTGCCGATCACGGCAGGGTCGGTCAGCGTGCTACTGCTGGCCGTGCCCGTCGTGCCCGGGTACTCGGTGTAGGTGCCGTCGGCCGCATACAGGCGCCATGCGAAGCTGTAGGTCGCTCCGCTCGGAGACCAGGCGCCCGCCGTCACGCGGTACCCGCCTGTCACGGCGGTCACCGTGCTCTTGGTGGTCTGCTTCATTGCCACGGCCGGCACGATGGTGCCGACCGTCACGTCGGCGGTCGCGCTCGCGAAGCCGACGCGGGTGGTCGTGATGCGCAGGGTCAGCTGCGGCGAGCTGGCGCCGCTGCTGACGTCAGCCGTCGTGGGCTTGTACGTGGATGCGCGTGAGACCACGACGGGCTCGCCGGTGGTCGTGCTCCTGATCCACTCGTACGCGTACGTCAGCCGGTCGACGCTCCACGTGCCGGGAACCGCCGTGAGGGTCTGGCCCACGCGCAGGTTGCCCGTGACGGTCGGGGCGATCGACGGCACGGGCGCATCGCCCTGCTCGACCGCCGGTGAGCTGTCGGTGAGGTGTACAGGCTCCAGGTACCAGTCGATCCCCTCGGGGCTTGCGAGCACGCGCACCGAGATTCCGGCACCGGCGTCACCGGGGCGGAGGGTGTAGCTACCGCCGGTTGCGCCGCTGATGCGGCGACCGTCGCGCAGCCACTCATAGAGCACCTCGCCGACCGGGTTCACCCACTGGCCAGGGTTGACGGTCACGATGCTGCCGACCTTCCAACCGTCGGCCGCGGTGAGCGTCGGCTCCTGACCCGGAACGAGTTCGGGGAACGTGTAGTCGGTTTCCGGAAGCGGTTCGCCGAAGTCGAGGGGCTGGATTCCGGCGGTCTCTGGGTCGCCATCGAGTTCGACGACGCCGCCGGCGGTCACCGTGAGGTCATTGAACGTGAGGCCGTCGTACAGCAGCGCTTGCTCGTCGCTGAAGTCGGCCGCCGAGATCCGCACGTTGTAGGTGCCGGGGGTGAGGTTCTCAATCGGGAACAGGTCCGTCAGTTTCGAACCGAACGCCAGGCACGTGTCGCCGGCCAACGAGCTGCCGGGGCTGGTCGTCCAGGCAGGTTCGCCGCCGATCACACGCGTCAGCTCCACGCACCCGGTGAGGGCGGAGTCGGCGACCGTCGCCCGGATCTCTCCGGTCGTGGTCGGGAGGGCGATGTTGCGCCCGGTGATCGTCGAGCTGCCGACGGTCACGCGCGTCGCGGTCGCGGGGTTGTCGCCCCCGCCGAGGTACGTCGTGGGGTAACGCTGCGCGTCGTCGATCACCTGGATGACGTAGCTACCGCGGTCGAGGCGCAGGGTGTAGTTGCCCGACGCGTCGGTCAGCACCACGTTCATGCCGTCTTCGGTGTACAGGTCGTCGCGCACGATGCCGCCGATGACCGGACGGGCGACGACGCTTGCCCCATTGACCCCAACGCCAGCACTGGTGACTCGGCCCGACACGCGGGTCGTGGGCAGCAGCGAAGCGTTGCGCGTCACACTGCCGCTCGTCGGGAGGAGGATCGTCTCGACCTTCTCCTGGAAGCCGGAGCCGACGCGCGACGAGCGCTCGTTGAAGGTCACGAAATGACTGCCGCCTTCGAGGCCGGGCAGTACATAGGCACCCGTGGAGTTGGTGCGGGCCTCGCGGAAGCCGTAGCTTTCTTCACCTTCCCAGAAGGTGTTGACGAACACTCCAGAGATGCCCGCACCGGTCACGCTGTTGCGCACGACTCCCTGGAGGGTCGGCCCGGCGTAGAGACGCGCCTCGACCGATCGCGTCTCGCCTTCGGAGACGATCACCACCGTCTCGGAGAGCGCTGCGTCGCGGGCGCCACCGAGATACTGCTCAGGGTGCCCGGGTGCGTCGAACAAGAGCACGTAGGTGCCGGTCGGGAGGTCGTCGAGCGTAAACTCGCCGCTCGCGTTGGTCACGTCCAAAGACGCTTGCGACGCGAATTGCCAAGGGTCGTCACCTATACGGTAGGCCCGAACGACGGTGTCGGGCGCGACGGCACCCGTGCGGCCGATGACACGGCCCTGGATGAACGACTCGCGCTGCAGCACGATGTCACCGACATTGACCGGCTCGGCGTCGGTGGTGACAGCGGGGCCGTCGACATCCCTCCCGACGAAGGGGCTCTCGTCGCTCTCGGAGTACAAGTTCACCCTGGTCGGGCCCGCCTCGAAGCCGCCGACGGTGAAGACCCCGTCACTGGCAGTGGTCATGCTGCTCGCCTCGCCACCGTAAGCGGAGATGTCCCGGATCGGGGTGCCGTCGCTGTCGACGACCCGCCCGGTGATGCGCCCGGCAAGGTTGAGCGCGACATCGGCCGTGTCGCTGTCGCCGCTGGCAAGGGTCAGCCGGGTCGCGAGCGACTTGCGAGTCGTGCCGCCGAACCACTCGTCGAGATAGAACTCATCCGGTGACGTGCCCCAGTCGCTGCCAGCCGTGACCGTGTAGCTGCCGGGGGGCAGGTTGGTCGCCGAGTAGTTGCCGCTGCCGTCGGTGTAGGTCGTCGTGATCACGTCGGAACTCACGCCGGTCTCGCGCACGAAGCGGTGGATCTCCACCGGGATGTTCGCAAGCCCGAGCTCGGACGACTCGGCGGTGATCTGCCCGCTCAGGCTCGCCCCGTTCTCGAACTGCACGTCTTGCCCCGAGACCGTGGTGGGGGTCTGCAGAGTCAGAACGGTCGCGAGATCGGACGAGTATTCGCCCCCGATGTAGCGCCGCGGGTAGGAGACCGGGCTCACGCCGTCGAGTGGCTCGGCAAAGCCGACATAGGTGCCCGAGTTCAGGCCGACCACGCGGTACTGGCCGTTCTCGTCGGTCACCGCCGAGGTCGGGGAGTCATCATCGACGAAGCCGTTGTTGACGGGCAGGAGGGAGACTCGAATGTCCTCCAGCGGTTGGTTGTCGGGGCCACGGACAGTGCCCTGAACGACAGCACCCGGGTCGAGCTGCACGTTGCGCCCAGTAACCGCGGCGCCCGTGCTCACCGTGAAGAACGAGGCGCCCTCTTCGGTCTCGGAGTTCGAGAAGTATTCGTCGCGGTAGTTCTCGGCGCCGTTGTAGCTCACCTGCACGGTGTACGAGCCCGCACGGAGCCCCGTGATGCGGTACGCGCCGGTGCTCGACACCGATGCCGGTTCAGCGAGCCAGCAGTTGACGTAGTCATACTCCGCATCGCGCAGGCAGGCGCGAACACTGGCGTCTTGCGGGTTGGGGCTGTCGGTGGCACCGGCGGGGAACGACACGGTGCCAGCGATGCTGGCCGCACGATCGAGCACGACGTTGACGCCCGAGCGGGTCACGCCCGCACCGATCGACAGCGAGGTGGCCTCGCCGAGGTCGATCTTGTTGTTGTAGTACTCGGGAAGGTAGATGGTGGTGCCCGTGGTCGGCGGGGTGTAGCCGAGCACGTACGAGCCCCTGGCCAAGCCGCGGATCGTGTAGGTGCCGGTGCTGGAGGTCATCACCGAGTCGAACTGTTCCCAGCCGTACTGGCCGTTGCGGTAGATGGCGACCTCGACATTGCGCAGGCCGGAGCCGGAGGTGTTCTTCACTGAGCCGGTGATGGTGCTGCCGACGTCGAGGCCCACGACGCCCAGCGACTCCGCATCTCCGGGTGCCAGATCGATCGGGTCTTCGTCGTACGCCTCCTCGGGCGAACCCACCGAGATGAGGTCGTTGTAGAACTCTTGGACGTACCCGTTGGTGCCGCCAATCTGAACCGCGTACTTGCCTGGTGGCAGCGAGTCGACCACGAAGGATCCATTGGCTGCTGTCGTCGCAGTGGCGATCTCACCGAAGTAGAGGCCGAAGAACATGTCACGCGTTTGGCGATAGACCGTGACGGTCTGGCCGCTGAGGTTGGTCGTGGTGCCTGTCTTTCTGACGGTGCCCGAGATGATCGCGCCCTGCGTGAGGGTGATGTCGACGGAGCCGGGGTCGAGCCCTTCTCCGACCTCGAGCGGAACCTCGTTGTCGAGATCGTCCAGGTTCACGGGCTCGTCAGACACCGAGTACCGGCCGCCGGAGGCGGCGTTCGCGATGTTCAGCTCACTGCCGTTGTACGCGAATGCCAGACGGTAGGTGCCCGCCGGCAGGCCCGAGATGCTCCAGTTGGGCTGACCGGTCGAGGCGTCGATTGTTGCCGTGTCTCCTCGAACAATGTTCTCCCAGTAGAAGAACTCGGCGTTCCACTCCCGCTGGTACGCCGTGACGACAACCTCGTTGGCGGCCGCGGCGCGGAGCGAGCCCGCGTCATCCGCATCGGGCTGGATGCTCACGGTGCCCGAGAGCGTGTAGCCCGAGCCCGGATCACCGCCGCCGTCGCCCGGGTCGACCTCGTAGATCGTGGCGTTGAAATCGGTCAACGCTTCCGGGGTCAGCTCGCTGGGCGCGAACCAGTCTCCGAAGTCCAGAGCCTCCTGGAGCGTTTGCCACGAGTTGAGGCCCAGCCAGACGGGTTGCAGCCCGTTTGCACCAAAGCTCAGCAGGTAATAGCCGTCTTGCAACTCGATCGTCCAGTTGTCGCCGGTGGAAGGATTCACATCTCCGACCAACGTGCTGGTGAAGAACTCGGCTGTTCCCTCCACCTCGTCGACGAGATACACCTCAAGCCCGATGGCGTCGCTGGCCGTGACGTCACGCTCCGCTCCCAGCCCGCTGTCGTAGATCGACAGCGTGCCCGCCAGCGTGTACGTCTCGGTGGCGTTCGCGACCGTGGCGAGCCCGACGAGCGAGCTCGCCGCTACGGCGATGCTCGTCAGTAGGGCGGCCGCCGTGCGCCGCAGGCTGCGGCGGCGGGTGGTCGTGGGGGCGGCGTGGGTCTCGAGCACGGGTTCCTCCGATAAGGGGTGGAGCGAGAAGACGTGGGTGGGCTCTCCCCTCAGAATCTGAGGATCTCGCTCAATCTAGGGATAACTCGAAGCCTTGTCACCTGCCGGGGGAGAACTGCGACTACGCGGTCTGCCCCCACTTCGGGGGGTAGGAGCTCAGCGTGCCTCGTGCCGTCGGCGTCGCGGCGGAGTAGGGTTCGGGCAACCTCCGCGAAAGGAGCCCGCGATGCCTCAGCACGCAGCGTCGAACCCGACGCCAACCCCGGCCCCCGCATCCACCGCAGGGAGCGCCGTCGAGCGCGCCGCCGAGCGCCGCGCCAGCACCATCGGCGCCGCCCGCAAGGGGGCCATCTACGGCATCATCGTCTCGTTTTCGCTCGCGGCTCTTGTGGGCATCATCGCCCTGCTGGGCGGCGACTTCGGCGAGACGCAGGGCCGCATCATCCTGACCACCCTGCTCATGGGCGCCACGAGCATTACCGCCCTCTGCCACCTCGCGATTGCCGACCGGGCCATGCGCGTCGTCGGCTTCGTCGGACTCGCGGCAAGCAGCGTCGCGCTCGTGACCGGGCTTGTTCTGATCTGGCGCAACTGGAATGACCCTGGCTTCGACGAGTGGTTCAGGGTCTTCGCCACGGCAGGAGTGCTGGCGGTCAGCTTCGCCCACGCCAACCTGATCTTGCTGCTCGCGGGCCGCCGGCGTTTACCGATTCGCATCGGCGTCGTCGTGACGCTGGCGATGATCGGCGCGGTGGCGACCATGATCATCCTGCCGATCGTCAGCGACGGGCAGATTCCGGGCTTTGAGAACGAAGAGTGGTACTCGCGACTCTTCGGTGTCGTCGGCATTCTCGACGTTCTCGGCACGGTGGTCGTTCCGGTGCTCGCCATCTTCGTGAAAGATGCCCCGGCCGTCGCGGTCGTCGATGCGGCGGCGGTTGATGTGGCGGTGGGGGATGCGGCACCCGCCACCCCCGGCTCCGCGACCTCCGGCGCGCTCAGCCTCCGCCTGCCCGCCGATCTCGCGACCGCCCTCGAGGAGCGCGCTGCAGCCGAGGGGGTGGATGCCGCCACAGCGGCCGTCGCCGCCCTC
>JAIWOM010000070.1 GCA_020216895.1 Microcella sp. | reverse complement strand
CGACACCAAGAGCTGGCGCGACGTGACCGTGGCGGGAGGCCGCATCTTCCGCGGGCAGGCCGACGTCACCGATGACCTGAGCGGGCTCGCCGACGTGGGGGTGGGCACCGAGGGGGTGCTCGCCGAGCTGTGGCTCGCTCCGGGTGAGGTGCACGTGGTCGTGGTGCTGGCGGGGTCGGCGATGGACCCAGTGCCGCTCGCGAGCCTGGGCGGCCTGGTGGTGGTCGGCGAGCGGCGGGCATCCGCGTTCATCAATGGCTTCGGCGGGCGGCTCACCGAGCGGCAGCTCGCCGTCGTCTTGGGTGCTGTCAACGCGCACTTCCCCGTGCTCGGCGACGAGCCAGTGCCACTCGACCTGAGTGTGCCGGAGCCGGTGCTCGACGAGCCGGCGCTGCTGACGGTCGACGAGGTGGCCGAGACGTTCCTGGCCGGGATGCTCGCCGCCCCGATCGAGGAGTGGATGGCCTTTCTGCATCCCGATCAGGCGCGGCTCGTGCGGCGCAGCTTCTCGGGGCCGGCGAGAATCCGCGGCGCCGCGGGCACCGGCAAGACGGTGGTGGGGCTGCATCGGGCGGCGTACTTGGCGCGAGCATCCACGGGCCGGGTGGTGGTGACGACGTTCGTGAAGACGCTGCCGGCGGTGCTCGGCTCGCTGCTGCATCGGCTGGCGCCCGACGTGGTCGAGCGCGTCGAGTTCACAGGCGTGCACTCGTTCGCGGTGCGCGTGCTGCGCGAGCGCGGGCAGCGGGTCAGCCTCGATCTCGGGGCGGCGAACCAGGCCTTCAACTACGCGTGGAACCGCGCGGGCAAAGACTGCCCGCTCGGCGCCCTCGACCCGAACAGTCGCTACTGGCGCGACGAGATCGCGAAGGTCATCAAGGGTCGCGGGCTGTCGACGTTCGAGCAGTACGCCGACCTGCCGCGTGCCGGGCGCCGCCGCCCGCTGCGCATCGAGCAGCGCCGGGCGGTGTGGCAGCTGCACCTCGCCTACGAGGCGGCGCTGCGCGAGCGCGGCCTGATCGACTTCGAAGACCTCATCCTGCGGGCCGAAGCCTCGCTGCGCGAAACCCCGATGCAGGGCGTCGACCACGTCATCATCGACGAGGCGCAAGACCTCTCGTGCGCGATGCTGCGCATGCTGCACGCGATCGTCGGCGACCGCCCCGACGGCCTGACACTGATTGGCGACGGCCAGCAGACCATCTACCCCGGCGGATACTCCCTCGCCGAGGCGGGCATCTCGGTGGCCGGCCGCGGCGTCGTGCTCGCCACCAACTACCGCAACACCCGCGAGATCGCGGCGTTCGCTGCGCAGGTGGTCGACGGCGACGAGTTCGTCGACCTCGAGGGCGGCCCCGGCCGGGCGGATGCTGCCGCCGAGGTCATCCGCACCGGCCCGTCACCCGCGCTGCACTCGTTCCCGTCGCTCGCTCTTCATGACGCGGCGCTCGTGTCGCACGTACGGACGCTGGCAGCCTCCGGCGTCGACCCCGGTGACATCGGCGTGCTGACCGCCACGAATCGGGATGCTCTCGCCCTGCTCGCCGCGCTGCGCGCCGCCGGCTTCGGCGTCATCGAGCTGGAGAGCTATGCGGGCGCCCCCGCACCCCTGGTGAAGGTCGGAACCATCAAGCGCGCCAAGGGCCTCGAGTTCAAGCAGGTGCTGCTGGCGCGGGTCGATGGGTCGCTGCTCGCCCCTGTTGCCGAGGGGCTCGACGATGGAGCAGCCGAAGCGCGCGAGATCGCCCGGCGGGAGTT
This sequence comes from Microcella sp., assembly GCA_020216895.1. GTDB lineage: Bacteria > Actinomycetota > Actinomycetes > Actinomycetales > Microbacteriaceae > Microcella. The sequence continues at coordinate 5,650 of JAIWOM010000070.1, read as the reverse complement.
GTACGTCGGGATGACCCGCGCCCGCGATGGGTTGTGGGTTGGCACGACCTAATCCCGCCCTTTGTCTCCCCTCGCGAAACCGTGCCTGCTGATTCCAGGCTCAGGAGACCAACAACTCCCGAACCCAGAGATAGGCTCAGGTAACGAGGAAGGTAGGACATCGTGGCAGCTGGCAACCATGTAGATCTGACAGTTCGAAGCGAGTCTGTGCAGCAGGCATACGCTCTCTACCGCGCAGATCGATTCAGAGTAAACCGTCGTTACCAGCGGAAACTCGTGTGGTCCGTTGAGGAGAAGCAGCGACTCATTGATTCGATGGTTCTCGAACTACCCCTTCCTCTGTTCTTGGTTGCGGAGATCGGCTCAGCACCAGACAGTCCGTTCGAGCTGATCGACGGGATGCAACGGTTGAACGCGATTTTCTCGTTCATCGAGCAGGAGTTCGATCTCGATGGGAAATACTTCGACTTGCAGACGCTGGCCGACACCAAGGCCCTGCTTGACAGCGGAGTTCTTCAACAGCGAGAACCGCTCCTGGACCGTGCTACGTCCGTCAACTTGGCGAACTACTCGCTTGCACTGTCGGTCTTTCGGGCGAGCGATCAGGGCGCTGTCGATGAGGTGTTCCGGCGCATCAACTCCGGTGGCCGACGTCTTTCTCGTCACGAGCTTCGACAGGCGGGTACCGTGTCGGGGCTCGCAAACCTGGTCCGCCAAATCGCGTCAGTTATCCGCACCGATACAACGCCCGGTGACACTGTTTCGCTAAGCAAGATGCCTCTACTCAGCATCAGTAATCGGAATCTCGCCTACGGAGTCCCTGTCACTGACATCTTCTGGGTCAAAGAGAACATCCTCCGGCGCGATGACGTGCGAGAGTCTCTAGACGAGCAGAACATCCTCGACATCCTGGTCGACTGCCTCGTAGAACCAATGGGGACGACATCGAACGAGAATCGAGACCGGTTCTACAACTTCGTGGACACTGAGAGTGGCGAGACCAATGAAGCGTCCGCCGTCGAAACTGCAATTGAAGCCTACGGGGCCGATGAGGTGCAGAAACGGTTCCTGGCCGTCTACGACACCATTCGGTCGGTTCTCGAGCATAGCGATGAGACCTTCACCCGACTGATCGGGTTGCCCGCTTCTGGTCGCGGTGGTCGCTACTTCCACGCGCTCTTCGTCGCTCTGTGGGAAGCGATGTTTAAGGACACTCCGTCGCTGGTGATTGCGGATCCCGCGAACGCAGTCACCGCGTTTAGGAATATCTCGACGGCGTCATCGACCACAAGTGGTGGCGATTGGGCCGCAACAGCCAAGCGAGACACCATCAACGCCTTCAAAGGAAGAATTGCTCCCGCGATGACGGTCGATGCAAGTGGGAACGATCTTGGTCAGCTTGCCTCGACCTCTAGATTGGAGACTATTCTGACGAACGCCCGGGTTGAGCAACAGCCGTTCGACTGCAAGCAAGGCTTCTACACACTCTCCCCAACCAATCGCGAATTCGACGACGGCAACTTCGACAAGATCCTGAGAACCTTGACCGCTATGGCCAACATCGGCCCGGAGTCAACCTCATACCTCGTCGTTGGCGTTGCCGATGATGAGGAAGATGCAGCACGAGTGGCGTCCCTTGACGCACCGACCATGTACAAGGTCGGCAACTTCGACGTCGTTGGGATTGACCGAGAGGCAACGCTGTCAGGCAAGTCACTCAACGACTACTGGGCGTGGGTGATCCAGAAGGTCAAGTCAAGTGCGGGGTTGGATAGCGACTTTGCTCGAAGCCTCGCAAGAAGTGCTCGCCTTGTGCCATACAGGCAACTGACGGTTGCGCTATTCAAGGTTCAGTCGAGTACCAAACCGCAATTCTTCAAGGGAGAACTGTGGGACCGACACGGCTCAAGCACGGAGCAGGTGCCCGCCGGCGAACCGCAGTTCGAAGTATTCAGACGGTTCTCGAGCTAGATGATAGACAACTCAAGTTCCTCCCCGTGCCCTAGACGGATCAGGAGGCGTGACCGTTTAGAGTTGCGGACCGACCCCACCTGGGCACGGCAAGCAGCTGAACCATCGGCACCAATCAGGCCTGAGCCCGCTCGAGCACCAGCTCTCTGACCCGCGCCGCATCAGCCTTGCCGCCCATGGCCTTCATCACCGCACCGATCACGGCGCCGGCGGCCTGCACCTTGCCGTCGCGGATCTTCTCCAGCACGTCGGGCTGCTCGGCCAGGGCCGCATCGACCGCGGCGATGAGAGCACCGTCGTCCGAGACGACCTGCAGACCGCGAGCGGCAACGACCTCGGCCGGCGTGCCCTCCCCCGCGATGACACCCTCGACCACCTGACGCGCGAGGCGGTCGGTCAGGGCGCCCGACTCGACGAGCTCGACGACGGCGGCGACGTCACTCGCGCTGATCAAAGACCCGGGCTCCGCATCCTGCGCGTTCGCGATGCGGGCGATCTCGCCCGTCCACCACTTGCGGGCCTGCTGCGGTGAAGCGCCCGCGGCGACCGTGTCGGCCACCTCGACGAGCAGGCCCGAGTTCACCACGTCGCGGAACTCGAGGTCGGTGAAACCCCACTCCTCCTTCAGGCGACGGCGGCGGGCCGCGGGCGGCTCGGGCAGAGCATCCCGAAGCTCATCGATCAGCGCCGGCGACGGAACCACCGGCAGCAGGTCGGGCTCGGGAAAGTACCGGTAGTCGTCGGCGTCGCTCTTCGGGCGGCCGGGCGACGTCGTGCCCGTGTCTTCATGCCAGTGGCGGGTCTCTTGCGTGATCGTGCCGCCCTTGGCCAGAATCGCGGCCTGGCGCTGGATCTCGTAGCGCACCGCCCGCTCGACACTGCGCAGCGAGTTGACGTTCTTGGTCTCGGTGCGGATGCCCAGCTTCTGCTCGCCGCGCGGACGCAGCGACACGTTCGCATCGCAGCGCAGGTTGCCGCGCTCCATGCGCGCCTCGCTGATGCCGAGCGCCCGCACGATGTCGCGGATCGTGCTTACATACGCGCGAGCGAGCTCGGGCGCGCGGTGCTCGGCCCCGACAATCGGCTTGGTGACGATCTCGACCAGCGGCACGCCGGCGCGGTTGTAGTCGACGAGCGAGCTCTCGGCGCCCTGGATGCGGCCCGTCGAGCCGCCCACGTGCGTCAGCTTGCCCGCGTCTTCCTCCATGTGCGCGCGCTCGATCGGCACCTGCACGAGCGTGCCGTCCTCCAGCTCGACCTCGAGCGTGCCTTCGAAGGCGATCGGCTCGTCGTACTGGCTGATCTGGTAGTTCTTCGCGAGATCCGGGTAGAAGTAGTTCTTGCGCGCGAAGCGGCTCATCGGCGCGATCTGGCAGCCGAGCGCGAGGCCCAGCGAGATCGAGTAGCGCACGGCCTGCTCGTTGACGACCGGCAGGCTGCCCGGCAGACCGAGGCAGACGGGTGTGATCGCCGTGTTCGCGTCGGTCACCTCGTTGGCGCTGAACGCCGGGTTCGGGGCGTCGGAGAACATCTTCGTCTTCGTCGACAGCTCGACGTGCACCTCGAAGCCGAGCACCGGCTCGAACAGCTCGAGGGCCGTGTCGAAGTCCATCAGTTCTGCGCGTGCCATCAGCGGGCCCCTCCGTTCGAAGCAGAACCAGACAGCGCGGGCACCTGCGCCCACAGCGGCCCGCCCCAGTGCGTTTCGAGCAGCGCCTCGATCGCGGCACCGGCCTCGTAGAGTCGGGCGTCCTCCCGCGCCGGGGCCATGAGCTGCAGGCCCGTCGGCAGGCTGTCCTCCGGCGCGAGCCCCATCGGCAGGCCCATGCCGGGCACGCCCGCGAGGTTCGCCGGAATCGTCGTGACGTCGTTGAGGTACATCGCCAACGGGTCGGCGAGCTTCTCGCCGAAGCGGAACGCCGTGGTCGGCGCGCTCGGCGAGACGAGGATGTCGGCCTTCTCGAACGCGGCCGCGAAGTCGCGCTGGATGAGCGTGCGCACCTTCTGCGCGCTGCCGTAGTAGGCGTCGTAGTAGCCAGCCGACAGCGCGTAGGTGCCGAGGATGATGCGGCGCTTCACCTCGGGGCCGAAGCCGGCCTCGCGCGTCGCCGCCATGACATCTTCCACCGTGCCGCCGGGCACCTCGACCCGCAGGCCGAAGCGCACCGAGTCGAACTTCGCCAGGTTGCTCGACGCCTCCGCCGGCAGGATCAGGTAGTAGGCCGCGACCGCGTACTCGAAATTCGGGGCGCTGACCTCGACGATCTCGGCGCCCGCCCCGGCGAGCAGGTCGAGGGTCTCCTCGAAGCGCTGCTTCACGCCGGCCTGGAAGCCGCCGCTCTCGCCGCGCAGCTCGCGCACCACGCCGACGCGCAGGCCCTTGAGCACATCACCCTGTGCGCCGCGGCGCGCGGCCTCGGCCATCGAGGGCCAGGCGTCGGGGATGCTCGTGGCGTCGCGGGCGTCGTGCCCGCCGATGACGTCGTGCACGAGCGCCGCATCCAGCACCGAGCGCGACACCGGCCCGACCTGGTCGAGCGACGAAGCGAGCGCGATCGCGCCATACCGGCTGACCGCACCGTAGGTGGGCTTGACGCCGACCGAGCCGGTCACCGCGGCTGGCTGACGGATGCTGCCGCCGGTGTCGCTGCCGAGCGCGACGGGCGCCTCGAAGGCCGACACCGCGGCGGCCGAGCCACCCCCCGACCCACCGGGAATGCGCTCGAGATCCCACGGATTCCGCGTCGGGCCATAGGCCGAGTGCTCGGTGCTCGAGCCCATCGCGAACTCGTCCATGTTCGTCTTGCCGAGCGGGATCATGCGGGCGGCGCGCAGCCGCGCGACGACCGTGGCGTCGTAGGGCGGCACCCAGCCTTCGAGAATCTTCGAGCCCGAGGTCGAGGGCATGTCGAGCGTGCACAGCACGTCCTTGATCGCGATCGGCATACCCGCCAGCTCGGGCAGCGCGACCCCGGCAGCGCGATCGGCGTCGACCTGCGCGGCGGTCTCGAGCGCGGCGGCGTTGACGTGCAGGAAGGCGTGAACGTCGCCATCGACGGCGGCAATACGGTCGAGGTGCGCCTGCGTGACCTCGACGCTCGACACCTCGCCCGCGGCGAGGCGCGCGGCGAGGTCGGCGGCGGTGGCGCGCGTCAGGTCCGCGCTGTTCGCGGCGGCGCTCACTGCTCCTCCCCCAGGATCGCGGTGACGCGGAAGCGGCTGCCGTCGTGGTCGGGGGCGCCGGCCAGCGCCTGCTCGGTCGTCAGCGTGACGCCCGGCACGTCGGGGCGCATGCCGCCCGTCAGCGGAATCGGGTGGCTCGTGGCCGGCACGTCGGGCGTCGCCACCTGCTGCACGGTCGCCACCGCGTCCACGATCGCGCCGAGCTCGCCGGTCAGCGTCTCGATCTCGTCGGGGGTCAGCGCGATGCGCGCGAGCTGGGCGAGGTACGCCACGCGCTCGGGCGTGATTTCAGACATGGGGCTCCCAAGGTGGCCGTCGGCGGGGGATGCCCCAGTCTACTGAGCGCTCCCCAACCGTTCGGCCTTCCCGATCGTCTAAGAGGATGAGGGCGGTACGCACCGCCGACCCGCAGGGAGGCACGATGTCCAGAATGATGTCCCGCACGTTCCGAATGGGCGCGCGCCGCGGCGCGGCCGCCCTGCTCGCCGGCGCTCTC
>JAIWOM010000069.1 GCA_020216895.1 Microcella sp. | reverse complement strand
TGGCCGTGCGGCACTGGGCCGGCGCCGGCGCGCCGAGCTCGTGGCAGGTCACCGTGCCGGGCGGGGTGCTCGGCGTGCGGATGATCCCGACCGAGGGCGGCGAGCACGTGACGCTCTCCGGCCCCGCCGAGCTGGTCTACTCGGGCGAGATCACGCTCTGACCGAAGGCCTCAGCCGGTGATCGTCGTGATCGGCCCGGTCAGCCCCGAGCGGTTGCGCACCCGCAGCACGCGGAACCCCTTGTTGGTCGCGTACCGCGAGACGGCGAGCTCGCCCCGGTAGCGGTCCTCCATCCAGCGCTGCAGCGAGTCGCTGCCGAGGTTGCGGGCGACGACCAGCCAGGCATCGGCCGACTCGCGCAGCCGCGGCAGCCAGGCATCGAGCATGCCGTGCAGCTCGTTCTTGCCGATCCGGATCGGCGGGTTCGACCAGATGGTCATGAACCGGATGCCCTCCGGAACCGCATCGGGCGCCACCACACGCACGTTGTCGAGCCCGAGCAGCTCGGCGTTGCGCCGGGTCAGTTCGCGCGCCCGCTCGTTGATGTCCACCGCCCACACCGTCGCGCGCGGCGACTCGAGCGCCAGCGTCAACGCGATCGGACCCCACCCGCAGCCGAGGTCGAGCAGGTCGCCGCTCGGCGGGGGCGGCGGTACATGGCCGAGCAGGACCCCGGTGCCGATGTCGAGGCCCCCCGGGCTGAAGACTCCGCCCGCGGTCTGCAGCGTCACCTCGCGGCCCGCGAGCGTGACGGTCAACGGCCGTGCGACGAGCTCCCCGCTCGGCTGAGCGGAGAAGTAGTGGTCGGCAGCCATGCGCAGAATCTACCGAAGCCGGGCGAGTACAGTGAACGGCACATGACCGATCGCGAACATCCTTTGCCCGACGCCCCCGCCGACGCCGCTGCCGGCACCGCCTCCGATAGCGACACGACGACGGATGCGGTGGCGCGCGTGCTGGCGAACGCCGAGTCGCGCGCCCGCCGCGTCGTCGTGCAGCCCGCAGCTGCGCTGCAGGCCGATGCCGACTACCTCGACGACCGCGACGGCGACCAGTTCGACCGCGAGGAGCGCGCGGCCCTGCGCCGCGTGCGCGGCCTCTCGACCGAGCTCGAGGACGTCACCGAGGTCGAGTACCGCCAGCTGCGGCTCGAGAACGTCGTGCTGATCGGCATCTACGCGCAGGGCGACCTCGAGGACGCCGAGAACTCGCTGCGCGAGCTCGCCGCCCTCGCCGAGACGGCCGGAGCCGTGGTGCTCGATGGCCTGCTGCAGCGCCGCCCGCATCCCGACCCCAGCACCTACCTCGGCAAGGGCAAGGCGCACGAGCTCGCCCTCATCGTCAAAGAGCTGGGCGCCGACACGGTCATCGCCGACACCGAGCTCGCCCCCAGCCAGCGACGCGCCCTCGAGGACGTCGTGAAGGTGAAGGTGATCGACCGCACGGCGGTGATCCTCGACATCTTCAGCCAGCACGCGAAGAGCCGCGAGGGCAAGGCGCAGGTCGAGCTCGCGCAGCTCGAGTACCTGCTGCCGCGCCTGCGCGGCTGGGGCGAGTCGATGTCGCGGCAGGCCGGTGGCCAGGTCGGCGCCGCCGGCGCGGGCATGGGCTCGCGCGGTCCCGGTGAGACGAAGATCGAGCTCGACCGCCGCCGTATCAACACCCGCATGGCGAAGCTGCGCCGCCAGATCAAGGGCTTCGCGCCCGCCCGCGCGGCGAAGCGCGCCAACCGCGACCGGTACGCCGTGCCGAGCGTCGCGATCGCGGGTTACACGAACGCCGGCAAGTCGAGCCTGCTCAACCGCATCACCCGGGCGGGCGTCCTCGTCGAGAACGCCCTGTTCGCGACCCTCGATCCGACGGTGCGCAAGACGACGACCCCCGATGGTCGGCCGTACACGATCGCCGACACGGTCGGCTTCGTGCGCAACCTCCCGCACCAGCTCGTCGAGGCCTTCCGCTCGACCCTCGAGGAGGTCGCGGAGTCCGACGTGATCCTGCACGTTGTCGATGGCGCGCATCCCGACCCCGCCGCCCAGCTGGCGACGGTGCGCGACGTGATCGGCGAGGTGGGGGCCCGCGAGCTGCCCGAGCTCGTCGCCGTCAACAAGAGCGACCTGCTCGATGACGACGCACGGCTGTTGCTGCGCGGGCTCGTGCCCGACGCGGTCTTCGTGTCGGCGAAGACGGGGGAGGGCATCGAGGAGCTGCAGCACCGCATCGCCGAGCTGCTGCCGAACCCGGATGTCGAGCTCACGGTCGTCGTGCCCTACGACCGCGGCGACCTGGTGTCGCTGCTGCACGAGCGCGGCCGCATCGTCGAGACCACCTACGTCGAGCAGGGAACCCGGGTGCACGCCTTCGCACCGCCCGAGGTCGCGACCCTGGTCGAGCCGTACATCGTCACCGACGCGCCGGCGGCCGACGCGCGCTAGTCGCGCACGGGCTCAGACCGAGCGCAGCACCGCCACGACCTTGCCCAGCACGGTCGCCTGGTCGCCCAGGATGGGTTCGTAGGCCGAGTTCTGCGGCAGCAGCCAGGTGTGGCCGTCGCGCTGCTTGAACACCTTGACCGTGGCCTCCCCGTCGAGCATGGCGGCGACGATCTCGCCGTTCTCGGCGGTGCTCTGCTGCCGCACCACGACCCAGTCGCCGTCGCAGATCGCCGCGTCGATCATCGAGTCGCCGACGACGGTGAGCATGAAGAGCTCGCCCTTGCCGACGAGCTGCCGGGGGAGCGGAACGACCTCCTCGACCATCTGATCGGCCGTGATCGGAATACCCGCCGCGATGCGGCCGACCAGCGGCACCATCGCGGCGTCGCCCACGGAGGGGCCGGGCACGGTCTCCGAGCCGATGCCGCCGCTGCCCCCGGCGTCGTGCTCGAGGTCGATGAGCACCTCGAGGGCGCGCGGCCGATTCGGGTCGCGCCGCAGGTAGCCGGCGAGTTCGAGCTGGCCCAGCTGGTGCGACACGCTCGAGAGGGATGCGAGCCCCACGGCCTCGCCGATCTCGCGCATGCTCGGCGGGTAGCCGCGACGGGCGACGGACGCCTGGATCACGCCGAGGATCGCACGCTGCTTCTCGCTCAGGGTGGTGCGGCGGCGGGTCGCGCCACCGAACTCGGTCTCATCGGCCATCACGGCTCCGATCGTCGGAGGTCCCCGTCGGAATGTCGGGGGTCACGGGTTCACTGTTCTCGCGACCCTCGAAACTCTATCCAGTTCTCGGGCTCTGCTCAAACATCTGTTCGAGCGTGTCCCGTGATCCGGTGCCGAATCGGGCGACAAGGGTTGTATCTGTGTTCGATAGAAGGTATGTTCGAAACACAGGTTCGCATCCGGCTCTCCCGGCCGAGAGACGGATGCACCCCCCGGCGGCCCCCCGGCGCCGGGGGGCCTGTACCCCCTCGAGTTCATCGAGGACCACGATCAGAGAGGTCGATGACATGAGCAGCATCACCTACAGCAGCACGGACTTCGCCATGCCGTCGGTCGCACGCACCCGCCTGCGGCTCACCCGTCGCGGCCGCTTCGTCGTCGCTGCCCTCGTCTCGCTCCCGCTCGTGCTCGGCCTGCTCGGCGTCGCCCTCAACGGCGGTGGCGCGGTCGCCGGTTCGACCGCGGCCCCGGAGACCGTGACCGTCCAGGCGGGTCAGTCGCTCTGGAGCCTGGCGGAGGAGCTCGCGCCCGACGCGGCCACCGCCGACGTCGTCGCCGACCTGGTCGCCGTCAACGGTCTCGCCGGCGGAGCGGTGCTGCCCGGCCAGGTGCTCATCGTCCCGGCCGCTTACGCCGACTGATCCGCCCCTCATGCGCGAGAGGCGCTCAGGCGCCCGCGACTACGATGGCCGGGTGACGAGCCTCGCAGACCTGCCGATCCGCGACGACCTGCGGGGCCTGACGCCCTACGGTGCTCCGCAGAAGGCCGTGCGCATCGCCCTGAACGTCAACGAGAACACCCACCCGGTTCCGGACGAGGTCGTCGAGCACGTCACGCGCGCGGTCGAGCGGGCCCTCCGCTCGGTGAACCGGTATCCCGACCGCGAGTTCTCCGCGCTGCGCGAGCACCTCGCGGGCTACCTGAGCACCGCATCCGCGTCGCCGGTCACGGTGGCCCCCGAGCAGATCTGGGCCGCGAACGGCTCCAACGAGGTCATCCAGCATCTGCTGCAGGCCTTCGGCGGTCCCGGTCGCACGGTGCTGGGCTTCCCGCCCACGTACTCCATGCACGCGATCATCGCCGCGGGCACCGGAACGACCTGGGTGACGGGGCAGCGCGATGCCGACTTCCGGCTGAGCCCCGAGACCGCCGCGGCGGCCGTCGAGCGGCACGATCCCGACGTCGTCTTCCTCTGCGCGCCGAACAACCCGACCGGCACGCCGCTCGGCCTCGACACGATCGCGGCGGTCTACGAGGCGAGCCGCGGCATCGTCATGGTCGACGAGGCCTACGCCGAGTTCATGCCCGCGGGGGAGCCGGACGCACTGAGCCTGCTGCCCGGCCGCGAGCGTCTCGTGGTCTCGCGCACGATGAGCAAGGCCTTCGCCTTCGCCGGTGCCCGCCTGGGCTACCTCGCCGCCGACCCCGCGGTGATCGATGCGCTCCGGCTCGTGCGCCTGCCGTACCACCTGTCAGCGCTCACCCAGGCGGCCGCGGTGGCCGCGCTCGAGCATGCTCCGACGATGCTGCGCACGGTCGACGCGATCCGCGCGCAGCGCGACCGTCTCCTCGTCGAGCTGGCGGGGCTGGGCTACGCCCCGCACGACAGCTGGGCGAACTTCGTGCTGTTCGGCGGGGTCGCCGACCCGCAGGCGACCTTCGAGTACCTGCTCGCCCACGACATCCTCATCCGCGACGTCGGGCTGCCGAACCACCTCCGGGTCACGGCTGGTACCCCCGACGAGACCACGGAGTTCCTCGACGTGCTGGCTAGGATGGGCCGGTGAGCACCCCCCGCATCGCCGAGCTGAGCCGGGAGACGAGCGAGTCGTCGATCGCGCTGCGGCTGAACCTCGACGGCACCGGCCGTTCGTCCATCTCGACGACCGTGCCCTTCTTCGACCACCTCCTGACGGCGTTCGCGAAGCACGCGCTCGTCGATCTCGACGTGACGGCCCGCGGCGACACCGACATCGACGTGCACCACACGGTCGAGGACACCGGCATCGTGCTCGGCACCGCCATCGCGCAGGCGCTCGGCGACAAGGCGGGCATCGCCCGCTTCGGTGATGCCCTCGTGCCGCTCGACGAGGCGCTCGCCCAGGCCGTCGTCGACGTCAGCGGCCGCCCGTACCTCCTGCACAGCGGTGAGCCGGCCGGCTTCGAGTTCCACCTGATCGGCGGCCACTTCACCGGCTCGATGGTCCGGCACGTGTTCGAGGCCATCACCATGCACGCGGGTCTGACCGTGCACCTGACCGTGCTCGGCGGGCGCGACCCGCACCACATCGCCGAGGCCGAGTTCAAGGCCTTCGCGCGCGCCTTCCGCCAGGCCGTGCAGCACGACCCGCGCGTCCAGGGCATCCCCTCGACGAAGGGCGCGCTCTGACCGGCGTGGCGCCGCGCGTGGTTGTGCTCGACTACGGCTCCGGCAACGTCCACTCGGCGGCGAAGGCGGTCGAGGCGGCAGGAGCCCGGGTCGAGCTGACGGCCGACCGCGAGCGCGTGCTGGCCGCCGACGGCCTCCTGGTGCCCGGCGTGGGCGCGTTCCGTGCGGTCATGGATGCCCTCCGCGCCGTGCGCGGTGACGAGCTGATCGACCGGCGCCTCGCCGGCGGCCGCCCGGTGCTGGGCATCTGCGTGGGCCAGCAGATCCTGTTCGAGCGCGGTGATGAGCGCGGCGAGGTCACTGAGGGGCTCGGCCAGTGGCCGGGCACGGTCACGGCGCTGCACGCCCCGACGGTGCCGCACATGGGCTGGAACACGGTGGAGGCACCCGAGGGCTCGCGCCTGTTCGACGGCCTGCACGACGAGCGCTTCTACTTCGTGCACTCCTACGCCGCCCACGAGTGGACGCTCGACCCGCACCCGGCGATCCCCGCGCCGCTGGTCACCTGGGCCGAGCACGGCGAGCGGTTCATCGCCGCGGTCGAGAACGGCCCGCTGAGCTCCACCCAGTTCCATCCCGAGAAGTCGGGGCAGGCGGGGCTCCGCCTGCTGTCGAACTGGCTCGGAACCCTCTGACCCGCTGTCGCCGCCCCGACCGCCCGCGTCGATGCTGGCCGGGCTCCCGAGCGCGACGGAGTACGATCTTGTGTTTGGCCGCCGGGAACCGGCGAGTCCGCGAGTGATCCGATCAGAAAGTTGTCGATGAGCGAGTTCTCGACCGTCCCCGCCCTCACCCTGCTTCCGGCGGTGGATGTCGCTGGAGGCAAGGCCGTGCGCCTCACCCAGGGGGAGGCCGGCACCGAGACCAGCTACGGCGACCCGATCGATGCCGCGCACGAGTGGGCCGAGCAGGGCGCCGAGTGGATCCACCTCGTCGACCTCGACGCGGCCTTCGGGCGCGGGAGCAACCGCTCGATCATCAAGAAGGTCGTCAAGACGACGCCCAAGAACGTCAACATCGAGCTCTCCGGCGGCATCCGCGACGACGCCAGCCTCGAGGCCGCGCTCGCCACGGGCGCCAAGCGCATCAACCTCGGCACGGCCGCGCTGGAGAACCCCGAGTGGGCCGCGCACGTCATCGCGGAGTACGGCGAGGCGATCGCGGTCGGTCTCGACGTGCGGGGAACGACGCTCGCCGCCCGCGGCTGGACCGAGGAGGGCGGTGACCTCTGGGCCGTCCTCGAGCGCCTCGAGGCTGCCGGCTGCGCGCGCTACGTCGTCACGGACGTCACCAAGGACGGCACGCTCAAGGGCCCGAACCTCGACCTGCTGCGCTCGGTCATGGAGCGCACCCACCGACCCGTGATCGCCTCGGGCGGCGTCTCGAGCCTTGACGACATCGCCGCGCTCCGCGAGCTCGTGCCGCTCGGCCTCGAGGGCGCGATCGTCGGCAAGGCGCTCTATGCGGGCGCGTTCACCCTGCCCGAAGCGCTGGATGTCGCCGGCCGCTGATCGACCGGCCGACTCGGCCGGTCAGCCCTGGGAGGGGCGGCGGTTCGAGCCGAACGCCAGCGCCGCCGATGACGGCTCCGCGCCGCCGGAGTTCGTGGCTGCGATGGCCGCCTTCCGCGCCGGGTCGACGACGATCGCCTCGGTGGTCGACGCCGTGCGCGGCTGCCGGTTCCTCATCCCGCTCGTCGCGGTCGCCGGCGAGACCGGCGTGACCGACACGGGCCTCGTCGTCGACAAGACGCAGGAGCTCTCGATCATCACCGTCGCCGGCCCCGACGGGCGCCCGATCCTGCCGGTGTTCTCCTCCGTCGACGCCATGCGCCGGTGGCGGCCGGATGCTCGCCCGGTGCCCGCGGACGCGGTGCGCGTCGCCCTGGCCGCCGCCTCCGAGCACACCGACCGCGTGGTCATCGATCCGCGCAGCCCCGAGACCCTCGTCGTGCTGCCGCGGCCGGCGGTGTGGGCGATC
>JAIWOM010000068.1 GCA_020216895.1 Microcella sp. | reverse complement strand
GCCCCCGTCGGTCGCCGTTGCGGCCGCGGCACCATGGATGCTGGCGGCCCCCGCCGCCGGCACCGCCACGAACCATCGGCTCATCGCTGCTCCTGTCTCTCCCCCTGCCACACCCCATCTTCGGAGCCTCGTCGGAATCGGTTGGGAGACGTTTCGGAGAGCGCGCTGCGCCGCAGAAGCGGCGGCTAGGTGCGGCAGGAGCCGAGACGCGAAGCGCGGCGACCGCGCTCGTCGCGCGGAAGCGCCGCGACGCCGCAGGAGCGGCGGCGACGCAATAGGGAGAGGGGATGACGGGAATCGAACCCGCGCTATCAGCTTGGGAAGCTGAAGTTCTGCCATTGAACTACATCCCCATGCGGCGCCGGGGCGCCACGGCCCCAGTGTAGCGAACGCGCTCGCTAGGCTGGCCGCATGCTGCTGAGCGACCGCGACATCCGGGCCGAGCTGACTTCCGGCCGCATCGGCCTCGACCCGCTCGATCTCGCCATGGTGCAGCCCTCGAGCGTCGACGTGCGCCTCGATTCGCTGTTCCGGCTCTTCGACAACCACAAGTACCCGTTCATCGACCCGTCGCTCGATCAGCCCGAGCTGACCCGACTGGTCGAGGCCAAGCCGGAGGAGCCGTTCATCCTGCACCCGGGCGAGTTCGTCCTGGGTGCGACGCTCGAGCAGGTGACGCTGCCCGACGACGTGGCGGCGCGGCTCGAGGGCAAGAGCTCGCTCGGCCGCCTCGGTCTGCTCACGCACTCGACGGCCGGGTTCATCGACCCGGGCTTCACCGGCCACGTCACCCTCGAGCTCAGCAACGTGGCGACGCTGCCGATCATGCTCTGGCCGGGCATGAAGATCGGGCAGCTGTGCTTCTTCCGGCTCAGCTCGCCGGCCGAGCATCCGTACGGCACCGGGGACTATCTGAACCGCTACCAGGGCCAGCGGGGGCCGACGGCGTCGCGCTCGTGGCAGAACTTCCACCGCACCGAGGTGCCGCCGCACGGCAGCGAGGGGCAGTAGCCCGCCTGCCGGAGGCTCCGACTACTCCTTCTCGACGAGCGCGGCGATGCGCTCGATGAGGTCGCGCGAGCTGAACGGCTTCACGATGTAATCGTCGGCGCCGGCCGAGTAGGCACGATCGATGTCGCTCTGCTGCGACTTCGCGGTGAGCATGAGCACCTTGACGGCGTGGTCCGGGTCGTCGGCCCGCAGCTGCTCGAGAACCTCGATGCCGCTGACGCGGGGCATCATCCAGTCGAGCACGATCACGGCGGGGCGGCGCTCGCGCAGGATGTCCATGGCGGTCTCGCCGTCGGTGGCGCTCTCGACCGCGTGCCCCGCGGCGCGCACCCGGTTCTCGAGCAGCAGCAGCACGTCGGGCTCGTCCTCGACGATCAACACCTCAGCCATCACACCCCCACTCGTCCTCGGCTGCGGCTAGTCTCTCACGCAGCGTCGGTTTCGAACCATGCCGGGCCCCGTTCCGCGGAAGGAGTTCGACGTGAGCATCATGCAGCGCCTCGCCGCGCAGCGCGACAGCGCGCGGCGCGCGACGATCGCCCTGCTGCTCCTCGCGACCGTCCCGACCGCCTATGCGGCGGTCGCCTTCAGCGTGGCCGACCCGCTGCTCGCCGCCTGGTGGCCCGCGGCGGGGCTGTCGGTGATGGCGGGGATGCTCGCGCGCGGCCGCGGACGGTGGGTGGTCATCCTGCTCGTCGCTCTGGCGACCGGCGGCGGCAACCTGCTCGCCGGGCGCGACCCCCTCTTCGCCTTCCTCCTCGGGCTCGGCAACAGCGTGGAGGTCATCGTGATCGCCGCGCTGCTCGCACCGGCGGGTGCCGCGCTCCGGATCGCCTCCCTGCGCACGGCCTCGCGCTTCATCGTCGTGACGCTCGTCGGGGCCCTCGGCTCGGGCGTGGCCCTCGGCGTCGTCGCCAGCGTCTTCCTCCAGCGGCCCTTCATCGAGGCCATTGCCCAGCTCACGGCGTCGCACGCCTCGGCCACCCTGGTGACGCTCCCGCTCGTGCTGGTGCCGCTCGCCGACGGTCGGCCGATGCGGGCTCTCGAGGTCGCGGGTCAGTCGCTCGCCCTGGGCGGGCTGGTCGCCGTTGTCTTCTGGCCGGGCAACGACTGGCCGACCGCGTTCGTTCCGGTCGTCGCCCTCCTCTGGGCGGCGCTGCGCTTCTCGCTCATCGTCACGACCCTGCAACTGGCGGTCACGGCGATCGCGGTCATCGTGCTCACGACGATCGGCGGCGGCCCGTTCGCGGCGGTGAGCGACGACCCGCGCGCGCCCGTCGTGCTGATCCAGATCTTCCTCCTCGTCTACGCGATCAGCGCCCTGCTCATCGCCGGCGCGCGCAGCGACTGGTTCCACCTGATCCGCCGGCTCAAGGCGCAGGAGGAGGCGCTCCGGCAGGGGATCGTGACGGCCGATGCCGGCATCGTCATCCTCGACCGCTCGCTCGGTGATCCGCATCCGGTGGCCATCAATCCGCGTGCCCGCGCGATCCTCCAGGGCGAGCTGCCGCCGTACGGGATCCCCGCGCTCGACGCCGCGATCGCCGCGGGCGCGACGACCCGCGTCGAGTTCGAGCGCGCGGGCCACGCCTTCGAGGCGGTGCTCGCGGGCACGGGGTCGGTGGGCGGCGCCGATCTGATCTCGATCGTCATCGTCGATGTGACCGAGCGCGAGGAGCGCGAACGGCAGGCGCGGGAGCTGACCGAGGAGCTGAGCCGCCTGAACGCGCAGAAGGACGACTTCATCGCCGCGGTCAGCCACGAGCTGCGGACGCCCGTGACGAGCATCATCGGATTCAGCGAAGACCTCGACGACGGCCGCCTGCCTCCCGAGCTTGCGGCCACGGGGGCGATCATCGCCCGCAACGCCCGGCGGCTCGCCGATGTGATCGAGGATGTGCTCGAGCTGAGCCGCTTGAGCGCGCTCGGCGGCCCGCTTCCCCCAGTGGCCGATGTGGACCTGGTGCGTCTCGCCAACGAGTGCGCCGGCGATGCTCAGGGATTGGCGCTCGGCCGGCGCGTGCGGGTCGATGTCGCCGACGATGCACCGGCGTCGCTGACCGTGCGCTCCCGCGAGCGCGACCTGGTGCGGGTGTGCGCCAATCTCCTCTCCAATGCGGTGAAGTTCTCCCCGGACGACGCGGTCGTCGAGGTCGCGCTCGCTCGCGCGGAGGATGGGGGCGCAATCGTGCGCGTGATCGATCACGGTCTGGGCATCCCGGAGGAGTTCCGCGACATGGTCTGGGAGCGGTTCACCCGCGCACCGGTCGAGTCCCATCGGCTCGTGCCCGGTACGGGGCTCGGTCTCCCGATCGTGAAGGCCCTCCTGGAGTCGCGGCTGGGCGGGTCGGCCCGCCTGCTCGGGACCCCGGGCGGCGGAACAACCGTCGAGGTGGTGCTCCCGGCGGTCGCCCCGGCCGTATCATCGGCTCACACGGTCGCCTGACCTCTTTCCCGAACGAGGACCACCCATGGACGAACGGGGCATCGTCGCCCGCATCCACGACCTGCCCGCTCTTCAGCGGCGGGCGGTCATCGGTCTCGTTCTTCTCGGTCTCGTCGGCTTCTCGTGGATCAGCCTCAACACGGTCACACCGGACATCCCGATCGCCCTGTGGTGGCCGGCAGCGGCGCTCGCCGCGGTGGCCGTCATGGCCAGTCGTGGCCGTGGTCTCGTCGTCAGCGCCGTCATCGCCGTCATCACCACCGTCCTCAATCTCAGCGTCGCCCGACCGCTCGACCTGAGCGCGGCCTACGGCATCGCCAACGCGCTCGAAGCGGCGGTCGTCGCCTGGTGGATGACGCGCCATCGCCCGTTCCCGCGTATGGTCACCCTGCCCGAGGCGGGCCGCTTCCTCGTGGCGGCGGGCATGGGGGCCACGGTCATCGCCATTCTCGGCGGCATCTCGGCGGCTGTCTTCGTGGGAGCCGACGCGCTCGTGGTCATCCCCTCCCTCTTCACGTCGCACGCGAGCGCGATCTTCGCGATCGTGCCGCTGTTCCTGGTTCCGCTCACGGTGCCCCTCCGGGCTCCGGTGTGGGAGCCGATCGTGCAGTCGATCGCCCTGGTGCTGCTCACCTTCGTCGTGTTCGCTCCGGCGGCCGCCCTGGCCCTGACCTTCTTCATCATCACGACGCTGATGTGGGGAGCATTCCGCCTTCCGCCGCTGGCGCCGGCGATCCAGACGATCCTTCTCGCATTCGTCGCCACTCTCGCGACATCGCTCAATGTCGGACCGTTCGCCGAGCTCGTCGACCATGACTTCCGCGGGGCGGTCATCGCCCTCCAGCTCTTCATCATGACCCACGCCGCCGCGGGGCTCTTCGTCGCCGGGCAGGCCCACGACTGGAACGCGACGACCGATGCGCTCGCCGCTCGCGAGCGCGACGCCCAGCGGGTCGCCGACGATCTGCGACGCCTCAACCAGCAGAAGGACGACTTCATCTCCGCGGTCAGCCACGAGCTGCGCACACCGGTGACGAGCATCATCGGGTTCTCCGAGAGCCTGCTCGAGGACGACCCGTCACCGGAGGTGAAGCAGGCGGGCCAGGTGATCTACCGCAACGCCCGACGTCTCGCCGACGTCATCGAGGATGTGCTCGAGCTGAGCCACCTGAGCACGCAGCGCACGAGCAGCCGGGCGGCGGAGACGGTCGACCTCGCGCGCCTGCTGCGGCACTGCGTCGAAGACACCGTCGGCATCGTGCCGGCCGATCGTGGGGTGCGCGTGGAGCTGGTCGGCGCCGAGCACCCCGTGCTGGTGCAGGCGGTCGAGCAGGACGTGGTGCGGGTCTGCTCGAACATCCTCTCGAACGCCATCAAGTTCAGCCCCCCGGATTCCACGGTCAGAGTCGTGATGAGCGGGCATCCCGATGGCGTTCAGATCGCCATCTCGGACGAGGGGCCGGGGATCCCGCTCGATGAGCAGGAGGCCGTCTGGGGCCGCTTCTACCGCGTGCAGTCTCCGGCCCACCGCTCCGTCCCGGGCACCGGTCTGGGGCTTCCGATCGTGCGCAGCCTCATGGAGGGCCGCATCGGCGGGACGGTCGACCTGTCGTCCGACGGGGTGCGGGGAACGACGGTGACGCTCCGCATCCCGCTCGCGCCGCCGGCGACGACCCCGGTTCAGCTGCCGCTGTAGTCGCCCTCCCAGGCGGCGAGCTGCCAGCCCAGCCAGGGGCTGAAGGCGAAGGGTGCCGCGGCCACGGCCGACCGCAGCTCGGCCGGGTCGAGCCAGGCCCACTCGGCCACCTCGTCGGCGGCGGGTACCGGATCGCTGATCGC
Source organism: Microcella sp. (assembly GCA_020216895.1). Lineage (GTDB taxonomy): Bacteria > Actinomycetota > Actinomycetes > Actinomycetales > Microbacteriaceae > Microcella. The sequence continues at coordinate 2,282 of JAIWOM010000068.1, read as the reverse complement.
CCGCGCGGTGTAGACCGGGCAGATCTCGTTCTCGACCACGCCGGAGGCGTCGACGGCGCGGTAGCGGAAGTCGGGCAGCGCGACGCGCACGTCGGTCAGCGTCAGCCCGAGCTCGCGTTCGGCGCGGCGCGCGATCGCCTCCACGGTGTCCTCGCCCGGGGCGGGGTGCCCGCAGAACGAGTTGGTCCAGACCCCCGGCCAGGTCTTCTTGGCCAAGGCCCGCCGGGTGACGAGCACCCGCCCCCGCGCGTCGAAGACGTGGCACGAGAACGCCAGGTGCAGGGGTGTCTCGGTCGTGTGCACGGTCGCCTTCGGGGCCTCGCCGATGACGGTGCCGTCATCGGCGAGCAGGACGACGGTTTCGGGGGTTTCGCTCATGGGCCGGGGTAGTCTGCTCGGGTGAAGAGGAACGATCACTCGACGGTCGCGGAGTCGCGAGCGGCGATGGTCGACGCCGTGCTGGAGCGCTTCTTCAGCCTATCCAAGAAGCGGGCCGCCCCCCTGGGCGCGCACTACGAGCACCTCTGGGGCCTGCTCGAACGCAACACCCAGGGCGGCAAGCGCTTCCGCCCGCGCATGGTGATGGCCGCCTACGCGGGCCTCGGGGGCACCGATATGGATGCGGCCGCCTACGTCGGTGCGAGCTTCGAGCTGCTGCACACCGCTCTCATCGTGCACGACGACGTGATCGATCGCGATTTCGTGCGGCGGGGCATCCCGAATATTTCGGGCGCCTACCGTGACCACGCCGTCGACCGGGGCGTCGCGGTCGACATCGCCGAGCACCGCGGAGTCTCCGCAGCCGTGATCGCCGGCGACCTCGCCCTCTTCAACGCGTACCGGCTCATCGACCGCAGCGGCGTCGGCTCGCCCGTGCGCGAGCGGCTCCTCGACGTGCTCGATGAGGCGATGTTCGCCAGCGCGGCCGGCGAGCTCATCGACGTCGACTTCTCGATCGATCCGGCAATGCCCCTCGTCGACGACATCGTCACGATGGAGCGCCTCAAGACCGCCGTGTACTCCTTCGAGACGCCGCTGCAGGCGGGGGCGATCCTGGCCGGCGCGAGCGAGGATGCGGTACGCACGCTCGGCGACTTCGGCCGCGAGATCGGCATTGCGTACCAGATCGTCGACGACGTGCTCGGTGTCTTCGGCGAGGAGGAGGCGACCGGCAAGACGACGATCGGCGACCTGCGCGAGGGCAAACGCACGGTCATGATCGCGTTCGCCTGTTCGACCCCGGCCTGGGCCCGCCTGCACGAGCTCATCGGCAAGCCCGACCTCAGCCTCGAGGAGGCCGACGAGGCTCGGTCGCTGCTGGTCGAGTGCGGTGCCCGCGCCTTCGCCGACGACCTCGCCCGCGGCTACGCCAATCGGGCCCTCGCGCGGCTCGCCGAGCCGCACATCCCCGCCTCCCTGCGCGACGAGCTCCACCCCGTCGCCGAGACCGTGCTGAAACGGGTGCGATGAACCGCTTGAGCCTGTACGACCGCGTCGCCGACGAGACCGCCGCGGTGGTCATCCGCCGTTATTCCACCTCGTTCGGGCTCGCCTCGCGCCTGCTCGACCCGGCGGTGCGGCAGCACGTCGAGAACATCTACGCCCTCGTGCGGGTCGCCGACGAGATCGTCGACGGCGGGGTGGCCGAGGCCGGCCTCGACGCCGTGCACGCCGCCCGGTACCTCACCGAGTTCGAGGCCGAGACCAACGCGGCCATGCGGTCGGGCTACTCGACGAACCTCGTCGTGCACGCCTTCGCCCGGACCGCCCGCGAGGTCGGCTTCGGCGAGGAGCTTACCGAGCCGTTCTTCCACTCGATGCGGATGGATCTCACCGACACCGAGCACGACCAGGAGAGCTTCGACCGCTACGTGTACGGCTCGGCCGAGGTGGTGGGTCTCATGTGCCTGCGGGCGTTCGTTCAGGGTGTCGACATGACGGCCGAGCAGAATGAGCGCATGGTCGCCGGGGCACGCGCGCTCGGAGCCGCCTTCCAGAAGGTGAACTTCCTGCGCGACCTCTCGGCCGACTTCGAGACGCTCGGGCGCAGCTACTTCCCGGGGGTCAACGTCGATTCGTTCACGGAGGAGGACAAGGTGCGACTGCTCGACGACATCGATGCCGACCTGCGCACCTCCGCCGCGGTGATCCCCGACCTGCCCAAGGGCAGCCGCCGCGCGGTCGCCCTCGCCCAGGGCCTCTTCGCCGAGCTGTCGGTGCGCCTGCGCCGCACCCCGGCGACCATGCGCTCATTCTGCTCGGCCGTCATGTCGACACCCTGA
>JAIWOM010000067.1 GCA_020216895.1 Microcella sp. | reverse complement strand
CACGCGCTCCTGCAGCGGCACCCGGCGCCACTCGCGCTGCGCCGCACGGCTCGCGGCAAGGGCGCGCTGCACCAGTTCGGCGGGCGCGTCATGGCAGGCGCTCACCTGCAGGCCAGGACGGCTCGGGTCCTCACGGACGATCCGCTCGCCGTCGAACGACTCGACGCCACCGACCGAGTGGGGCACCACGATCGGTTCCGCGCGGGCGCGGACGCGCTCGAGCGACGCGGCGAACTCGATCTCAGCGGGGGCAGTCATGACGATGCGGCTTCCTTCAACTCTGCGGGTGCCGGACGGATGGCCCAGCCTCCCTCTCATCGTGTCCCGCGACCCCTCCTCACGACTGTGCCGAAGTGACACACCGGGAGGAACCGTCAGGTCTAGAGCGAGACCCGGTTGCGCAGAATACCGACGCCCTCGAGCTCGACCTCGACGACGTCGCCCGGCTGCAGCCAGACGGGCGGCGTGCGCTTGGCGCCGATGCCCTGCGGCGTTCCCGTCGCGATGACGTCGCCGGGCAGCAGCGTCATCGTGCGGCTCAGCTCGGCGATGATGCGCGCGACCGAGAAGATCATCGACCGCGTGGATGCGCTCTGCATCTCCACACCGTTGACGCGGGTCGTGAGCTGCAGGTTCTGCACGTCATCGATCTCGTCCACGGTGACCAGCCACGGCCCGAGCGGGGTGGAGCCGTCGACGGCCTTGCCGAGCAGCCACTGGGTTCCCCGGTACTGCAGGTCGCGGGCCGTGGTGTCGTTCATGATCGTGATGCCGGCGACACCCGAGAGCGCCTCGTCGTCGCCGACGGCACGGAGCTCACGGGCGATGATGACCGCGAGCTCTCCCTCGAAGTCGAGATTGAGGGTGAGTGCTGCCACGGCCATGGGCGCCTCGTGCCCGATCAGACTGCTCGCGAACTTCGCGAAGACGTCGGGATGCTCGGGCAGGGCCCTCCCGGTCTCCGCCACGTGGTCGGAGTAGTTCAGCCCGACGCACAGCACCTTGCGAGGATCATCGACAGGCGGGAGGAGCCGCACGTCCGGCAGCGGGGCGACGGCCGGGACGGCCACCGCGGCGAGGCGCTTAGTGATGGCCGCCAGCTCGTTGCCGTGCCGCTCGAGGAACCCCCGCATCGTGGGGGGCTCTCCCAGCCCGCCGACACCGACCGAGCGCAGTGCGGCGTCGAGATCGATGACCTGACCGTCGCGGACGTATCCCGGACGGGGCCGGCTTCCGGCCACCTCGTACGAGACGAGCCTCATGCGGGCTCCTCCTCCATGCTCGTGACGGCGTCGACCAGCCGATCGACGAGATCGTCGACCACCGCCGCATCCATCGGCGACGACAGCGCCGCGAGGTTCGCCGACGACAGAACCAGTCCCCGGTCGTAGGCCGCCCACCAGAGACGCTGCTGCGTCTCCACGGGCACTTTCCGGGCCCCCGTCGGGAACGGTCGCAGCAGCGAACCCGAACCGCGCACCTCCCACCCGACCCGGTCGAGCGCGCGGCGGGCGCGCACGCGGGCGGCCTCACCCAGGGCATTCAGCCGGGCGATGGCCTCGTCGTCGAGCAGCTGCAGGGCGACGGTTCCCGCCGCCGCGCTCACCGGGTTGCCCGAGAAGGTGCCGGAGTGGACGATGCTGCCCGGTACGCGCGGATCGAAGAGCTCCATGACCTCATCCCGGCCGGCGACCGCACCGATCGGGAAGCCCCCGCCGATGATCTTGCCCACCGTGATCAGGTCGGGCACGACGCCGTAGCGACCCGAGAGACCCGTGGGGCTGAGCCGGAAGCTGATGACCTCATCGATGACGAGGAGGGCGCCGTGCGCGGTCGTGAGCGCGCGCGCCTCGGCGACGAACTCGGGGTCGATGGCGATGAGGCCCGCCTTGTTCGGCAGCAGGTCGAGGATCAGCGCCGCGATCGTGCGGCCGCGCTCGGCGAAGAGCGCGCGGAGGGCATCCCGATCATTGAGGGGCACGAGGGAGACGTCGGCGGCGACGCCGTCGGGCACGCCGCGCGACGGCCCGCTGGCGAGCAGCGCGACGTCGGACGAGCCGTGATAGCCGTCACGGGTCATCGCGATCCCGTCGCGACCGGTGACGGCGCGTGCGAGCCGGATCGCCGACATCACCGCTTCGGTCCCCGAGTTCGTGAACCGGATCTGCCCGAGACCGGGCATCCGCGCGAGCACTGCCTCGGCGAGTGCCCACTCGTCGTCGTTGGGGATGCCCCAGGACGCGCCGCGCCGCAGGGCGCGCTCGGCGGCCTCGGTGATCTGCGGGTGCGCGGTGCCGTGGATCAGCGTCGTGAAGTTGCCGTTCGCGTCGATCAGCTCGCGCCCCCGGTCATCCCAGAGCCGCCAGCCCTCGCCGCGCACCGCGTACGGCGGAACACCGCCGACGTCGTAGGCGGAGCGCCCGTACCCGCCGGGCAGCAGCGGGCGGCCGTTGGCGTTGAGGCGCACGTGCGGGTCGATGGCCGCAGCGCCGTCGACTCCGTTCGAAGGGGAAGTCATACCCGAGACGGTAGGCATCAGCCGGCACGGCGGACTGTGCTGATGCGGGACACCCCCGGGTTCACAGCGCGGTGTAGCCGCCGTCGACGACCACTGCGGTGCCCGTCATCTTGCGGGATGCGTCGGAGGCGAGGAAGACCGCGACGGAGGCGACCTCCTCGGGCTGGATCAACCCGAGCGGCTGGTACGCGCGCTGCGCTTCGAGGTCGTCGAGCACGGCGGAGTCGAAGAAGTCGGCGACCATCGGGGTGAGCACACCCCCGGGGCAGATGCAGTTCGCTCGGATGTCGTCGCGGGCGTGCTCGATGGCGATCGACTTCGTGAGCATCAGCACGGCGCCCTTGGTCGCCGAATACACGGCGATGTCGGGCTCGGCGACCATCGAGTTGATCGATCCCCACGTGACGATCGATCCGCCTCCCGCCCGGCGCAACGCGGGAATCACAGCGCGGCAGGCGCGGATCACGCCGTGGAGGTTCACGGCCAGCAGCAGGTCGATATCGGCGTCGCTCGTCTCGAGCAGCGCACCCGTGCGCAGCACGCCCGCCGCGAGAAGGAGCGCGTCGATGCGCCCGTGACGGCGCTCGACATCGGCCGCGAGCTCGGCCCACTGCGCGCCGTCGGTCACGTCGAGAACGTGGGTCTCGATCGCGGGATGCTCGACACCGAGCCGCTCGAGGCCCGACGCGTCCCGGTCGACGCCGATGACCCGGGCGCCCGCCTCACGCAGTGCGATTGCCGTCGCCCGACCCTGACCCGATGCGACCCCGCTCACGATGGCGACGCGGCCCTGCAGTGACTCCGACATGGTGATCGTCCCTCTCCGTTCGGCGAGACCGCGGCGGTGCGGCCCTCGGGAGAGTCTCGACGCGTCGATGGCCGCGCACTGTTCTGATCTGAGACAGAACGGGCCGGTGCGGTTCGCTACCGTGAGGCGGATGCGGCGAGGACGCCGCACATAGCCGAACCCGGGCGAGAGGACAGATCGTGGGTCGAGTGCAGGACAAGGTCACCATCATCACGGGCGGCGCCCGCGGACAGGGCGAGTCGCATGCTCGCCTCTTCGCCGCCGAGGGCGCCCGCGTGCTCATCACCGACGTGCTCGACGAGGCCGGCGAGGCCGTGGCCGCCGAGCTGCGCGCCGCCGGTCACGACGTCGAGTACCGGCACATGGATGTGTCGTCGGAGGCGGACTGGCAGGCGATCATCGCCGAGGCCGAGCAGCGCTGGGGCCGCGTCGACATCCTGCTCAACAACGCCGGCATCGTCGGATCGATGAAGTCGGTCGAGGACGAGCCGCTCGACAGCTGGACGCGTCTGACCTCCATCAACCAGCAGGGCGTTTTCCTCGGCCTCAAGCACGGGGCGCCGGCCATCGAGCGCTCGGGCGGCGGCGCCATCGTCAACACCTGCTCGATCAATGGCACGGTGGGCAACCCCGGCGGCTTCTCCTACCAGGCTTCCAAGGGCGCGGTGAAGATGATGACCCGCGCCGCCGCTATGGAGTACGCCCACCGCGGCGTGCGCGTCAACAGCGTCTCGCCCGGCCTCGTCATGACCCCGATGGCCGAGGAGGAGGGCGAGGAGTCGAACCGCGAGTTCAGCGAGGCGACGCCCATGAAGCGCGCGGCTCAGCCCATCGAGGTGAGCTACGCCATGCTGTTCCTCGCCAGCGACGAAGCGAGCTATGTGACCGGGGCCGACCTCTTCGTCGACGGCGGCTACACGGCGCAGTAGCCCCCTCCGCACGCGACGCGACCCCCGCCGGCCCCGAGGCCGCGGGGGTCGTGCTGTCTCACCGCGGGACGTTCCGCCGGCCCGGCGGGGCCGAGTGTTCCAAAGTGGCACGATGCGGCACGGCGCCACGGGCGGATGGTGGTCAGCAGCGCGACTCGTCGCGCGTTCGACAACTGTGGCGAAGGAGCCCGCGATGACCAACCTGCTCACCCCCGCGACCCCTGCACGGGCGACCACCGCCGACGCGGCTGTCGACCGATGGATGTCGGCCTTCAGCGCCGCCGTCGACAGCGGCGATACGGCCGCCCTCGCGTCGCTGGTCGTATCCGACTGCAGCATCCGCGACCTGCTCGCCCTCGGGTGGGATCTGCGCAACGCCATTGGTCGTGACGAGGCCGTGACGCTGCTCTCGAGCGGCGCAGGGTCGGGCCTGTCCATCTCGCAGCGCCCGAACAGTGCCGTGCACGTGGACGAGGAGACCGGGAACCGTGAAGCGTTCCTGACGTTCCGGTCGGCGAACGGCTCCGGCGATGGGTTCGTGCGGCTCGTCCAGGAGGACGGCGAGTGGCGCGCATCCGCTCTCCTGCTCAGCCTCTCGGCGATCGACTCGCACCCGTGGCAGCTCGGCGAGAACCGTCCCATCGGCAAGGTGCACGGCCCCGTCATGAACCGCACTATCTGGTCGTCGGCCCGCACCGCCACGTTCGCGGAGAAGGACCCGACGGTCGTGATCCTCGGCTCCGGCCACAACGGGCTGATCCTGGCCGCGCGCCTCAAGGCCCTCGGCATCGACTCGCTCATCATCGAGCGCAACGAGCGGGTGGGCGACAACTGGCGCAAGCGCTACAGCTCGCTCGCGCTGCACACGCCGATCCCGTCCGACCAGCTCCCCTACGTTCCCTACCCGCCCACCTGGACGCGGTTCACCCCGAAGGACAAGCTCGGCGACTTCCTGGAGAGCTACGCCATGCTGCTCGACCTCCCGGTCTGGACCAGCACGAGCGTGGAGAACGTCCGCCAGGACGCGGCGACCGGCATGTGGAGCCTCGACGTGATCCGGGCCGACGGCACCCGTCGCACCATGACCCCGAACCACCTCGTCTTCGCCACCGGCATGAATGGCGAGCCCTTCCTGCCGGACCTCCCGGGGATCGACACCTTCGGCGGCACCGTCATCCACGCCGTGCAGTACGACGGCTACGAGCCCTGGGTGGGCAAGAAGGCCGTGGTCATCGGCGCCGGCGTGAGCGGCCACGACCTCGCGCAGGACCTCGCCGAGCACGGCGCCCTCGTCACGATGATCCAGCGCTCCCCCACCGTAGTGATGAACACCTCGACCTTCCACGCGGTCATGCACGCCAACCACGTCGGAGGGCGGTTCACCACCGACGACGCCGACCTGGTCAACGCGACGATCCCCTTCGGCGACCTGCCCCGCTACGGCGTCGCGCAGATGCAGAAGGTGAAGGAGATGGACGCCGAGCTGCACACGCAGCTCGAGAAGGCCGGCTTCTGGCTCAGCGACGGACCGAACGGCCAGGGCGCACTCGGCCTGATCTTCGCCAACAACGCCACGGGGTACTACTACAACGCGGGAGGCGCCGAACTGATCATCGACGGCACGATCACGCTGGAGCACGGCAACGTGGTGGGGCTGACCGACTCGGCCGTGCAGCTCGAAGACGGACGGACGCTCGAAGCCGACCTCGTGATCTTCGCCACCGGCTACCGCGGCGCCACGACCGCGATCCGCACCGCGCTGGGCGACGAGATCGCCGACCAGCTCGGCGAGTTCGCCCACGTGGGCCCCGATCGCGAGTACGGCCGCCTCTGGCGCCACACCGGTCTCGACCGCCTGTGGTTCATGATCTCGCTCGGCATCGACAGCGGTCGGTTCTACTCGACCCACCTCGCGCTGCAGATCGCCGCCATCGAGGCCGGCACCCTCACCCCGGGGCTGCAGCCCCGCTAGGCGCCGCCTGCGCCCTCGCCCTAGCTCCACCACCGCAGCACGCGGAGCGCGTGGAAGGTGAGCCAGGGCGAGGGCTCGCCGACCGGCACGTCGAGGTCGAACCACACGCGGCCCGGGTAGTGCCGCTGCTGAACCCAGGCGCCGTCGGGGTTCTGGGCGGCACGGATGATCCCGATCGCGTCGGCGGCGCGTTCGTCGGGCGGCACGCCGTCGTGCAGGGATGCCCGTCGCAGGTAGTCGAGGGCATTGAGCGCCGTGTAGACGTGCCGAAACGGGTAGCCGAAGTACTGCACCCACGGGCCGACCTGCTCGCCGGTCGAGGCGCGGAAGAGCATTCGCCGGCTCAGCAGGTACTCCTGCGCGGTGTGCCGCTCCGCGCGCAGACTGTAGTCGCCGGTGCGGATCTCCCAGTCGAGGAGGCCCTTCAGCGCGTTGAGCGTCGAGTGGAAGCTCGACCGCACTGAGCCTTCGACCCACTCGCAGTTCCAGCCGCCGTCGGGTAGCTGGTGCTCGGCGAACCAGCGCGCGATGCCGGAGACGTCGGCCGCGGCCCCGTCGGCCGCACTCGCACCGCCGAGCCAGGCGCCGTTGGCGAGGGTGAAGCCGTTGATGCACGCGTCGACCTCGCCGCCCCAGTAGGGCAGGTCGTCGTACTCCCAGCGCGCGTTCGCGGCGAGCTTGTCGGCGGTGCAGGCGAGCGCCGCGGCGTCGAGCCCCCACTCGCGCAGGGTGTTGAGCGACCAGGTCGTGGCCGTCCAGGGTTGGCCCGCGCCCTCGGCCGCCTCGGGGCCGTCGAAATCGAAGCCGGCCGGGAAGTACGCGCCGCCCGCCCACTGCCCATCGGCATCCTGGTGCGCGAGCAGGCGCGCCCCCATGCCCTCGGTGGCGACGCGGGCGCGCGTCGCCTCCCACACGGCGGGCGGCTCATCGAGCAGATCGCGCTCGACCTGCCATCGCAGCGCCGGGTCGGTGTCGAGCATCCACTGCAGCACGCTGTCGGCGACGGCCAGGGTCATGCCGCGAGCGTAGTGCGCCGCGGGGACGGTCACGAGACGGGAGAAACGGGGTGGACCTGAGGGGATTCGAACCCCTGACCTCTTCATTGCGAACGAAGCGCGCTACCAACTGCGCCACAGGCCCGTACGGCTCGACCACATTACCACCGCGGCGGGGGTGCCTCGAAACCGCGGCGGCCGCCGCCGATGCGACCGCGGGGTCGGGATGCTCAGCCCGCGGCGCGCCGCCGCTGCAGCACCTCGTCCAGGTCGGGAGCACGCCCCGGCAGCCCCTCGATCACGCCCATCCGAGCGAAGCGGCTCGCCGCCGGACGCTCGACCTCCCGCTCTGTCCCCTCCGACGCTCGGG
>JAIWOM010000066.1 GCA_020216895.1 Microcella sp. | reverse complement strand
GATTCGGCCTCGCGGCCTCCGGTGCGACGCTCGGGCTGCTGACGCAGGTCGTGGTCGTGGTCGTGGTCGCGCTCACCAGCGCGCTGGCCGCGCTCGTGGGGTGGTGCGTCGCCGCCGCGGCCGGCCGGCTCGTCGGTGCGGCGCACCGCTGAGCCCCCGAGACCGGGATGCGAGAGTCGTGCTGGTGGGCGATACCAGACTCGAACTGATGACCTCTTCCGTGTGAAGGAAGCGCGCTACCAACTGCGCCAATCGCCCGTGCGGCACTATCTTGCCACATCCCACGCGGCGGTTCCGACGGCACGCACGGGGGTCGGCGGGCGGGTGGCGACACGCCTTCCGCTCGGTTTGGCCCTCGCCGGAGAGTTGGGCTAGAGTTTCGATGCACCCCGCGAGAGCGGGAGGCGAAATGCGGATGTGGCGCAGTGGTAGCGCATCACCTTGCCAAGGTGAGGGTCGCGAGTTCGAATCTCGTCATCCGCTCGAGCAATGACCTCTGGTAGTCGAGGTCGTGCCCACGGTGGCGTGGCCGAGAGGCGAGGCAGCGGCCTGCAAAGCCGTGCACACGGGTTCGAATCCCGTCGCCACCTCGCTGGTCGACTACCGGCAACATCCCAGAAATGGGCGATTGGCGCAGCGGTAGCGCGCTTCCCTGACACGGAAGAGGTCACTGGTTCGATCCCAGTATCGCCCACCACAGATTCACCGAACCAGCGACCTCGCGACCGCTGTAGCGCTCGCGCTGCTTCGATCCCAGTATCGCCCACCAAGAAACCCCCGGTCTGCCGGGGGTTTTCGTGTTTGACCTCGCGGTGCTGTGCACCCACTACGGGGGCATGACCGGCATTCACGAAGACTCTAGGCTAAAGCTATGGCTCCGGGGGGAGAGGCCGCCGCGCGCGTGGCCGACAGCGAGGCATTCGCCGATCTGCTGCTGCGTTCGGGACTCGTGTCGCCGGAGAACCTCGCCTTCGCCCGTCGGGTGAAGGAACGCACCGGCGCCCACATCGACGAGGTGCTGATCAGCCAGGGGCTTCTCGACTCCGAGAGCCTGCTGCTCGCGGAGGCCCACGCCTGGGGCGTGCATCCCATCGATCTGGAGGCCGTCAAGTTCGACGATGCCCTCGTGCGCCGATTCCCGGGCCAGACCTACCTCGCCGAGAACTGGATGCCCATCCGCCGTAACGACGCCGGCGTGATCTTCATCGCCACGGCCCGCGGCGTCGCCCCCGAGCGTGTCGCGCACATCCGCGCGCTGCTCGGCGGCGCGGAGGTGCAGTTCGTTGCCACCACCTCCTGGGACATCAAGAACGCCTGCCTGCGTCTGTTCCGCTCCGAGATTGCCGATGAGGCGGCGAACGAGCTCTGGCGGCAGAACCCGATGATGTCGGCGCGCATCACGTTCAGCCGGTCGCAGAAGGTGCTCGGCGCCGTTCTCGCGGTGGGCATCCTGCTCGCGGCGGTGCTGCGCCCCGTGGAGACCGGGATCGGCGCGCTCACCGTGCTGAGCCTGGTCTTCCTCGCCGGTACGAGCTTCAAGTTCATCGTCGCCATGCGCGGGGCGCGCTACGACGTCGTCGAGCGCATCACCACCGCGCAGGTGCACGCGCTCGATGACCGCGATCTCCCGCGCTACACGGTGCTCGTCCCGGTGTTCCGCGAGGCGAACATCGTGGGGCAGCTGATCCGCAACCTCGGTGGTCTCGACTACCCGACCGAGAAGCTCGAGGTGCTCATCCTGATCGAGGAGGAGGACGCCGAGACCCTCGCCGCGGTCGAGGCCTCGAATCCGCCGCCGCACTTCCGCGTCGTGACGATCCCGAAGGGGCAGCCGCAGACGAAGCCACGCGCCTGCAACGTGGGCCTCTACTTCGCCACCGGCGAGTACCTCGTCATCTACGACGCGGAGGACACTCCCGACCCGGACCAGCTCAAGAAGGCCGTCGTCGCCTTCCGGCGCGGCGGCGACGACATGGTCTGCGTGCAGGCCTCGCTGAACTACTTCAACGACTCCGAGAACGCCCTGACGCGGATGTTCACGCTCGAGTACAGCTACTGGTTCGACTACATGCTGGCCGGCCTGGACTACGGCGACCTGCCGATCCCGCTCGGGGGCACCTCGAACCACTTCCGAACCTCGGCGCTCATCGAGCTCGGCGGCTGGGACCCGTACAACGTCACCGAGGACGCCGACCTGGGGATCCGCGCGAGCGCCCTCGGCTACCGCATCGGCGTCATCAACTCGACGACGATGGAGGAGGCGAACACCTCGATCCCGAACTTCATCCGGCAGCGCTCGCGCTGGATCAAGGGCTACATGCAGACGACGCTGGTGCACGCCCGGCAGCCGGTGGCGCTGATCCGGCAGATCGGGCTCCGCCGCTTCCTGAGCTTCGTGCTCCTGATCGCGGGAACCCCGGCGACGTTCCTCGGCGTGATCCCGTTCTACGTCGTCACGGCCATCACGATCGCGCTCCCCGTGAACGCCCTCGCCGAGCTCTTCCCGGTCTGGCTGCTCTGGCTGACCCTGCTGAACTTCGTGTTCGGCAACGTGATCATGATCTACCTGTCGATGATGGGCCCCTACAAGCGCGGCACGTTCCACCTCGTGCTGTGGGCGCTGCTGAACCCCGTGTACTGGCTGCTGCACTCGATCGCGTCGTACAAGGGCCTCTGGCAGCTGCTCACGAAGCCGCACTACTGGGAGAAGACCGAGCACGGACTGACGACGCATGTCCAGCACGACTGAGGCCCCGGTGCTGCGGCGCGATCGCTCGAACCGCTCGACCGGCCGCACCCGCTTCGACCCGTTCCCGCGCAACCCGATCTGGCGGTGGATGCTCCGCCTCGGCACCGCGGCACCGCTCGTGCTGCTCGCGCTCCTGCTCGAGGCGGTCCCGCACCCGGAGACGGCCCCGAACGCCGACCTCGCGGCGGCCGTGGCGGCCATCGACTGGACCCGCGGTGACGCGGAGTGGCTCGCGCTCCTGTACCCGCACACGGCGGTGCTCCTCGCCTCGGCGAACCCCTTCGGGCGGGTCGGGCTCAGCATCATCGGCGCGATCGCGGCGGGCTTCCTGCTGCAGAAGGTGGCCGAGATCATCGCCCAGCGCTCGATCCCGCGCTCGACGGGCATCATCCTGGTGCTCGCGCTCGCCGCCAACCCGTTGTTCGCCTACTTCGCCCTGGAGAACCTGCCCGGATTCCTCGCCCTGACCTTCTTCGGGCTCGCCCTTGCCGACCTGGTGCGCTTCGTCAACTGGGGCAGCACCGAGGCGGGCTTCCGCGCGGGCATCCTGCTCATGCTGGCCGCGCTGAGCGACGCCTCCGGCATCCTCTACGTGCTGGTGGCCGTGCTGGCCTCGCCCTTCCTCCGGCACGGACGCACGGCGGCCCCAGGCCTCCGGGCCGCCAACATGCTCGTGCTCGCGTTTCCCACGCTCGGGGGCTTCGCGACGATCATGTTCCTCAACGTGCTGTTCTTCGGCTCGGCCTGGCCGGGGCTCGACCTCGCGGTGATCGTCGCGGGCGTGCCGGCCGGCGTCACCGATCTCGTCGGGCTGTACGCGACCCCGACCGGCTGGCTCATCGCCGCGCCGCTCGCGAGCGCGTGGCTGGTCGCCGCGATCGTGCGGCGGCCGGCGGCGATCCCGGTGTCGACGATCGTCTTCGTGCTGCTCAACGTCGCCTTCCTGCTCGGGGCGTTCCACCCCGGAGCCGCGGGGGCCGCGTTCCTGCTCCTCAGCCTGCTCGCGATCACCCTCATCCCCGGCGCCCGCACCCCCCTGACGAACGCCCTCGTCGACCTCGTCGCGGTGCTGCAGATCCTCATCGCCTGGACGGCGGCGCTCGACCGGGCGATCGTGCTCGACTGGATGCAGTCGGTCGCGACGGCCTGGGTGCTCGTCTCGGGCTGAGGCACCGGCGGCCGCCGGTAGAGTTGAGCCCGCCCTTCGCCCCTCGACCTCCGTGAGGAGACCGCGTGTCCGTCGACACCTCGTCCGAGCATCCGACCGCCCCCGCTGCCCTCGCCGCGATGACGGCGACGGAGCCGACGGACGGCTTCGGTCTGTTCACCGACCGCAGCGTCGTCGCGATGCGGGTCGGCGGCGAGCTGCGCGACCTCGCCCACCGGCTGCAGCCGGGCGAGACGGCCGAGCCGGTGACCATCGACTCGCCCGACGGACTCGCGATCCTGCGGCACTCGACCGCGCACGTGCTGGCGCAGGCGGTGCAGTCGATCAACCCGGAGGCGAAGCTCGGCATCGGCCCGCCCGTCACGGACGGCTTCTACTACGACTTCGACGTCGCGACCCCGTTCACGACCGACGACTTCTCGGCCCTGAGCAAGGCGATGGATCGCATCATCCGCCAGGGCCAGCGCTTCGTGCGCCGCGTCGTCACCGAGGAGGAGGCGCGCGCCGAGCTCGCGGGCGAGCCCTACAAGCTCGAGCTGATCGGGCTCAAGGGCTCGGCGGCGGACGGCGCCGACGGCGAGAGCGTCGAGGTCGGCGGTGGCGAGCTGACGATCTACGACAACGTCGACGGCAAGACCGGCGAGGTGTACTGGAAGGACCTCTGTCGCGGCCCGCACCTGCCGAACACGCGCATGATCGGCAACGGCTGGTCGCTCATGCGGGTCGCCGCGGCCTACTGGCGGGGCAGCGAGAAGAACCCGCAGCTGCAGCGCATCTACGGCACCGCCTGGCCGTCGAAGGATGCCCTCCGCGAGCACCTCGCCCGCCTCGAGGAGGCCGCCAAGCGCGACCACCGCAAGCTCGGTGTCGAGCTCGACCTGTTCAGCTTCCCCGACGAGATCGGGTCGGGCCTCGCCGTCTTCCACCCCAAGGGCGGCATCGTGCGGGCCGAGATCGAGTCGTACATGCGCGAGCGGCTGCTCGCGAACGGCTACGAGCTCGTCTACTCGCCGCACATCACGAAGGGCGCGCTGTTCGAGACGAGCGGCCACCTGCAGTGGTACGAGGAGGGCATGTTCCCGGCGATGCACCTCGACGAGGAGCGCGACGCCGACGGGCAGATCACGAAGCAGGGCCAGGACTACTACCTGAAGCCCATGAACTGCCCCTTCCACAACCTGATCTTCCGCGCGCGAGGCCGCAGCTACCGCGAGCTGCCGCTGCGGCTCGCCGAGTTCGGCACCGTCTACCGCTACGAGAAGAGCGGCACCCTCTCGGGGCTCACCCGCGTCCGTGGCCTGACCCAGGACGACGCGCACATCTACGTCACCCCCGATCAGGTGCGAGACGAGGTGGCCCGCCAGCTCGAGTTCGTGCTCGAGACCCTGCGCGGATACGGCCTCGACGACTTCTACCTCGAGCTGTCGACCCGCAACCCCGAGAAGTCGGTCGGCAGCGACGAGCTGTGGGAGCAGGCGACCGAGACGCTGCGGCAGGTCGCCGTTGACTCCGGGCTCGAGCTCGTTCCCGACCCGGGCGGTGCCGCGTTCTACGGCCCGAAGATCTCGGTGCAGGCGCGCGACGCGATCGGCCGTACCTGGCAGCTGTCGACGGTGCAGCTCGACTTCAACCAGCCCGAGCGCTTCGAGCTCGAGTACACCGCCCCCGACGGCACGCGCCAGCAGCCGATCATGATCCACCGGGCACTGCTCGGCTCGATCGAGCGCTTCTTCGCGATCCTGCTCGAGCACTACGCCGGCGCGTTCCCGGCCTGGCTCGCCCCCGAGCAGGTGGTGGGCATCCCGGTCGCCGAGGACTACGCCGAGCACCTCGACCACGTGATCGACCAGCTGCGGGCGGCCGGCGTGCGCGCCCACGTCGACCGCAGCGATGACCGCATGCAGAAGAAGATCCGCACCCACACGACCGGCAAGGTGCCCTACCTGTTGATCGCGGGCGCGGAGGATGTCGCGAACGGAGCCGTCAGCTTCCGCTTCCGCGACGGCACGCAGGTCAACGGCGTGCCGATCGAGCAGGCGATCCAGCGCATCACCACGGCGATCTCGACGCGGTCGAGCGAGCTGTAGGCGGGCATCCGGCGATGACGCAGCGGGATGCGGAGCAGCCGTCACTCGACGGCGTCGAGGCCGAGCCGGCCTCGCGGTTCGCGGCCGCGCCCGACGGCTACGAGCGGCTCTGGACGCCGCACCGCATGGCGTACATCCAGTCGCACCACGTCCAGGAGAGCGACGACGAGTGCCCGTTCTGTCGCGTGCCGCGGGAGACCGATGAGGAGGCGCTGATCGTCGCGCGCGGCGAGCACGCTTTCGTGGTGCTCAACCTGTACCCATACAACACCGGGCACCTGCTGGTCTGCCCGTACCGGCACGTGGGGCTCTACGACGAGGCGACCGAGGCCGAGGCCGCCGAGATCGCGGCGCTGACGCAGACCGCCATGCGGGTGCTGCGGGCGACGATGCGGTGCGACGGCTTCAACATCGGCATGAACCAGGGTCGCCTGGCGGGTGCGGGCATCGCCGAGCACCTGCACCAGCACGTGGTGCCGCGCTGGAGCGCGGACGCGAACTTCATGCCGATCGTCGCGGGCACCAAGGCGATGCCCCGGCTGCTCGGCGAGGTGCGCGCGGAGATCGCGGCGGCCTGGCCGCGCTGACCGGCATCACGGACCACCTGGCCGGCGTCGCGGTCCTGCCGAACGGCATCCGATCAGGCGGAGCTGCTCAGCGCACCTGCCGCACGGCGAACTGCAGGCGGGGGTGCGCGTAGGCCTCCTGCGACTCGACGAGCTGCAGCTCGCGCTCACCCGACTCGAGGGTGGTCGTGAGCAGGTCGAAGACGCTCGAGGCGGTGCGCGCGAGCGCGTCCGCCGCGTCGCCCGTGCGGCGGTAGTGCGCGGTGAACAGCGCGGCCGTCACGTCGCCTGAGCCGTTCGCCTTCATCGGCAGCTGCGGGGTGGTGACGATCCAGGCGCCCTGATCGTCGACGGCGAGCATCTCGAGGGTGCCCTCCTCGCGGTCGGGGCGCTCGACGCTCGTCACGAGCGCCGTGCGCGGGCCCATGGCGCGGGCGAGGTCGACCGAGGCGAGGGTCGACTCGAGCGTGTCGGGCTCGGTGCCCGTCAGGTAGCCGAGCTCGAACTGGTTCGGCGTGATGAGATCGGCGGCGGGGACGACCCGCTCGCGCAGCAGCACCGGGATCGCGGGGGCAACAAAGCAGCCGCTCTTCGCGTTGCCCATGACGGGGTCGCAGGCGTAGATCGCTGCGGGGTTCGCCGCCTTGATGCGGGCGACGGCGTCGAGGATCACGTCGGCGATGCCCTCCGAGCCCTGGTAGCCGGAGAGGATCACGTCGATCTGCGGGAAGGCGTCGCGCTCCTCGATGCCCGTGATGACCTCGCGCACATCGTCGGGCGCGATGAGCGGGCCGCGCCAGGCGCCATAGCCGGTGTGGTTGGAGAAGTTCACCGTGTAGACCGGCATGACCTCGACACCGATGCGCTGCAGGGGAAACACGGCCGCGGAGTTGCCGACGTGCCCGTAGGCGACGGCGGACTGGATGGAGAGCACCTTCACCGCTCGATCATCCCACCTCGGTGCGCGCCCGGCGTCCGCCGGCCGAGGCGGCGGCAGTGTCGACGGCCGCCGCGATGTCGGCGGCCAGGCGGCCCGCGTCCTCGTCGTTGAGGTCGTGCACGGTGAGCCGGAGGCGATGCGTGGTCGGTACGG
>JAIWOM010000065.1 GCA_020216895.1 Microcella sp. | reverse complement strand
CCCGTCGGCGCCGAGCCCCTCACCAGCGCCGCGCCGCCGCTGCCCGGCCGCGCGGTGATCCGGCAGCGCTGGAGCGACTTCCTCTTCCTGCACTGGCGCGTCGACCCGGCCGAGGTCGCGCCGTTCCTGACCCCGGGCACGCGCCCCGACGTGCACGACGGCAGCGCCTGGGTCGGGCTGATCCCGTTCGTGCTGAGCGACCACGCCTTCCTGCCGCTGCCGCCCGTTCCCCACGCCGGAACCTTCATCGAGATCAACGTGCGCACCTACTCGGTCGACGAGCAGGGCCGGCGCGGCGTAGTGTTCCGGTCGCTCGATGCCGAACGCCTGCCCAGCGTGCTCGCCGCCCGCGCCCTCTTCGGGCTGCCGTATCAGTGGATGCGAGCCACCCGCCGCACCACCCCCGACCCGCACGGCGGCACCGCAGGGCAGGGCGCCTCGGGTACCGGTGCCCTGCGCACCGGCATCGTCGAGTACCGCGGCCGCCGCCGCACGGGCACGCACCCCAGCACCCACATCGTCGCCCGTGCAGCCGCGGCGGCCGTGCACTCCGCTCTCGTCGACACGGAGCTCAGCCGCTTCCTCACCGCGCGCTGGGGTTTCCACGAGCGCCACCTCGGCCGCACGATCTACGCGCGCAATCAGCACGAGCCATGGCCGCTCGTCGACGCCGAGCTGCTGCACCTCGACGACGAGCTGCTCGCCGCCGCCGGGTTTCCCTCCCTCGCGCGCCGGTCACCCGACTCAGTGCTCGCGACCCCGTTCGGGCATCCCGGCGTCACCACCGAGTTCGCCGCCCCGCGCCGGCTCTGACCGGCGCCGCCTTCCGGATCTGCGGATGCGAACGAATCACATTCGCTTTGATCCGCAGATCTGGAAGGGGGCGAGAGTGTCCCTTCCTCCTGCCTGGTGGAGGGACACGGGTCGGGGCCGCGCGGTGGGCCTAGTCCGCGGCCCGGGACGGGCCCCGGCGCGTTCGGGGCGAAGGCCAGAAATGGCCTTCGCTGGCAGCGCCTAGCGCTGCCTCTTTTCCCGAACGCGCATGTTGACCTGGATGGGGGTGCCCTCGAAGCCCCACACCTCGCGCAGGCGGCGCGTGATGAAGCGGCGGTACTGCGGGTCGAGGAATCCGGTCGTGAACAGCACGAAGGTCGGCGGGCGGGTCGAGGCCTGCGTCGCGAACAGGATGCGCGGCTGCTTGCCGCCGCGAACGGGGTGCGGATGCTCCGCCGTCAGCTCGGCGACGAACGCGTTCAGCTTGCCGGTCGGGATCCGGGTGTCCCACGACTCGAGGGCGACCTCCAAGGCCGGCACCAGCTTCTCCAGGTGGCGACCGGTGCGCGCCGAGATGTTGACGCGCGGCGCCCACGCGACGTGGTGCAGATCCTGCTCGATCTCGCGCTCCAGGTACCGGCGGCGGTCGTCGTCGAGCAGGTCCCACTTGTTGAACGCGAGCACGAGGGCGCGGCCCGACTCGAGCACGAGGTCGATGATGCGCACGTCCTGCTCGCTGAGCGGGGCAGTCACATCGATGAGCACGACGGCGACCTCCGCCTTCTCCAGCGCCGCGGCGGTGCGCAGCGAGGCGTAGAAGTCGGCACCCTGCTGCAGGTGCACGCGGCGGCGGATGCCCGCCGTGTCGACGAAGCGCCACACCTTGCCGCCGAGCTCGATCTGCTCGTCGATCGGGTCGCGCGTCGTACCGGCCAGCTCGTTGACGACGACGCGCTCCTCGCGGGCCGCCTTGTTGAGCAGGCTCGACTTGCCGACGTTCGGGCGGCCGAGCAGGGCGACACGGCGGGGGCCGCCGAACTCCTGCTTCGCCACCGCCGACACCTCGGGCAGCACGGTGAGCACGTGGTCGAGCAGGTCGGCGACACCGCGACCGTGCAGGGCCGAGACCGGCCAGGGCTGGCCGAGGCCGAGGCTCCACAGCGCGGCCGCCTCCGGCTCCTGCCGGGCGTCGTCGATCTTGTTCGCGGCGACGATGACCGGCTTCTTCGAGCGGCGCAGCATCTTCACGACGAACTCGTCGGTCGCCGTGACGCCGGTGATGGCGTCGACGACGAACAGCACGGCGTCGGCCAGGTCGACGGCCACCTCCGCCTGCGCGGCGACCGAGGCGTTGATGCCCGACGCGTCGGGCTCCCAGCCGCCGGTGTCGACGAGGGTGAACTTCTTGTCGTTCCACTCGGCCTTGTACGTGACGCGGTCGCGGGTCACGCCGGGCGTGTCCTCGACGACCGCCTCGCGACGGCCCAGGATGCGGTTCACGAGCGCGCTCTTGCCCACGTTCGGGCGGCCCACGATCGCGAGCACCGGCAGCGCGGGCATCGTGATGATGCCGTCGTCGCCCAGCTCGGCGCTCTCGAGCAGATCGAGGTCGTCGTCGTCGAGGTCGTAGTCGGCGAGGCCGGCGCGGAGAGCATCCGCCCGCTTCTCGGCGATGTCGTCGTCGAGCTCGGCGAGGCGCGCGGCGACCGCCTCGGCGGCCTCGAGGTTCTCGGCGGAGGGCTCGATGAAGTCGGCAGTACCGGCGTCGTCGGCGCCCGGGATCGACGGGTTCTGGTCAGCGGTCATGTCGGGGTTCCTCCCCTGTTCTCCTCCCCCACCAGGGAGGCGTGTTCCGCGCCGCCTCCCCTAGGCGGAAGGCCTGGCGCGCACGATGTCGATCAACGCCTGCACCGTCTGCTCGAAGTCGAGCTCGGTCGAGTCGAGGGTCGTGACGCCCTCGGCGGCGTTCATGAAGTCGACGACCTTCAGATCTTGCGCATCGCGAGAAGCGAGCTGCTGCGTCATCGACTCGGTCGGCTTCGCGCCTAGCTCGGCCGACCTACGGGCCATTCTAGCCTCCGGGCTGGCCGTCAGCAGAACCCTGACCGCCGCATCGGGCGCGACGACGGTCGTGATGTCGCGCCCCTCGACGATGACGCCCTCCTCCGGACGCTCGGCGACGAGCCGCCGGAACAGCGCCGTCAGCCCGGCCCGCACCTCCGGAACCCGCGCGACGACGCTCACCACGGCCGTCACGCGCGGCTCGCGGATGTCGGGCGTGATGTCCTCGCCGCCCACGCGCACGAAGTAGCGGTCGGGCTGCATGCCGATGGCGTAGTCGAAGCCGGGCACGCGCGCGGCGACGGCCTCCGCATCCTCGACATCGACCCCCTCGTCGAGGCAGTGCCAGGCGAGCGCGCGGTAGGCGGCGCCGGTGTCGAGGTATGCGTAGCCGAGCCGGCGGGCGGCCTCGCGGCTGACGCTCGACTTGCCGCTGCCGGCGGGGCCGTCGACGGCCACGATCAGGTCGCTCATGGGGTCCTTCCGGTGGGTCTGGTGGGGTGGGTCAGTCAGAAACGCGGATGCTCAGCTCGCGCCCGCGATGCGCCAGCCGCGCGCCGAGAGCTCGTCGACGAGGCGCTGCTCGGCGTCGGGCAGCACCGAGACCTCGGCGAAGCCGACGGGGGCGCCCGGCGAGTGCTCGAGCCGCAGGTCCTCCATGTTGATGCCGAGCTCGCCGATCTCGGTGAGCAGGCGCGCCAGCTGGCCGGGAGTGTCGTCGATCATCACGACGAGCTGCGCGAACCGCTTGTCAGTGCCGTGCTTGCCCGGAATCCGCGCGACCCCGGCGTTGCCCGCCGCGATCAGCTCGGCGAGGGCGCGGCGCGAGCCGGGCGCCTCGGGGTCGGCGAGGGCCTCGAGCAGAGCATCCACGTCGTCGCGCACGCCGCGGAGGATGTCGGCGACCGGCTCCGCGTTCGCCGACAAGATCTGCACCCACAGCCCGGGGTCGCTCGCGGCGATGCGCGTGACGTCGCGCACGCCCTGCCCGGCGAGGCCGACGGCCCCGTTCGAGGCGTCGCGCAGCCGCGCCGCCATGGCGCTCGCGACCAGTTGCGGAACGTGGCTGATCAACGCGACCGAGCGGTCGTGCTCGGCGACGGTCATCTCGATCGGCACGGCGCCGACGTCGAGGATGAGGTCTTCGATGGCGCCGGCGCGGCGGTACGTGATGCCGTCATGGCCAGCGAGCACCCACGGGCGGCCGACGAACAGGTCGGCACGCGCCGAGATCGGGCCGCCGCGCTCGCGCCCCGCCATCGGATGCGTGCCCAGGTACCGTGCGACATCGGCACCGAGCTCGCGCAGCTCGGCGAGCACGCTGCCCTTCACGCTCGCCACGTCGGTGACGAGGGCATCCGGATGCTCCCGCAGCGCCCGCGCGACCGTCGACGCCGTGACATCCGGCGGCACGGCGACCACGACGAGGCCGGGTCGATCGTCGGCGCGCGGAGCGCGGCCCGCACCGTAGTCCACCGCGAGTCGCACGGCGGTCGGCGAGACGTCCTCCAGCGTGACGTCGATACCCTTCTCGGAGAGGGCGAGGCCGATGCTCGTGCCGAGCAGCCCGGCACCGATGATGTGCACCTGCTCGTGCAGGCGGCGATCGGTCACGAGCGGGCCTTCCGGGCGGGGCGATCGGGGCTGACGGATCGCGGGGCGGGCTCGGCGGGCTCCTGCTGTGCGCGGCGCGCGAGGGTCAGCAGCTGCCCGCGCTCGGTGTCGGTCAGCTCGCGCGTGCGGCCGAGCGGCAGCGTGCCGAGGTGCAGCGGCCCGAACGATCGGCGCACGAGCGCCGTGACGGGGTGCCCGACGGCGGCGAGCATGCGGCGCACGATGCGATTGCGGCCCGAGTGCAGGGTGACCTCGACCATCGTGCGGCCCTTCGACGGAGCGCCGATGATCTTGGCACGGTCGACGGCGATGGGCCCGTCATCCAGCTCGATGCCCTTCTTGAGCCGCTGCAGGGTGGCGGGCGTCAGCTCTCCCTGCACCTGGGCGATGTAGGTCTTCTCGACGCCGTAGCGCGGGTGCGCGAGCACGTTGGCGAGCTCGCCGTCGTTGGTGAGCAGCAGCAGCCCGCTGGTCTCGGCGTCGAGGCGGCCGACGTTGTACAGGCGCTCGTCGTAGTCGACGGTGAACTCGGTGAGGTCGCGGCGGCCGTTCTCGTCGCTCATCGTGCTGACCACGCCGGTCGGCTTGTTGAGCATGACGTAGCGCTTCGAGGTGTCGAGCTGGATGGCGACGCCGTCGACGGCGACGTGGTCGGTGGCGGGCTCGACGCGGGTGCCGAGCTCGGTGACGACGACGCCGTTGACGCTCACCCGGCCGGCGACGATGAGGTTCTCGCAGACGCGGCGGCTGGCGACGCCGGCGGCGGCGAGCACCTTCTGCAGGCGCTCGCTCGTCGGGCTGTCGCCGTCGCGCCTGTTCGACGACCAGTCGATGACGACGTCGGGCACGAGATCGCGGTCAGCGCGCTTATCGGACATCGTCGAACCCGTCACGTCCGTCGTCGAGCAGCGGCGAGATCTTCGGCAGCTCATCGAGCGAGTTGATGCCGAGCTGCGTCAACAGCAGCTCGGTGGTCTCGTAGTGAATCGCGCCCGTCTCGCTGTCGGTGTACGCCTCGGTGATGAGGCCGCGGCCGAGCAGCGTGCGCACCACCGAGTCGACGTTGACGGCGCGGATCGACGCGATCGCGCCACGGCTGATCGGCTGCTTGTAGGCGATGACGGCCAGCGTCTCGAGCGCCGCCTGCGAGAGCTTCGCGGGGCTCTGGGTGTGCACGAAGTCGCGCACGATGTCGTCGAACTCGCCGCGCACGTAGATGCGCCAGCCGCCGCCGACCTCGCGCAGCTCGAAGCCGCGCCGCACGCCCGGCGTGCCGTCGGCCCGCGCCTCGCCGTCGTAGTCGGCGACGAGCGCGGCGATGGCCGCCTGCACCTCTTTCACGGGCCGCTCCACCGCGCTTGCGAGCCCGACGACGCTCTGCGGCTCGTCGACGACCATGAGGATCGCCTCGAGCGCGCGCGGCAGATCGAGTGCCGGCATCTCACTGGCCATAGTCGGCTCCCAGGTTCACGAGGTTCTCGTCCGTCCAGTTCTCGGCGGTCCAGCGCACGGTCAGCTCGCCGAGCGGCTCCAGCTGCTCGAAGCCGACAGCGGCGTGCCGGTAGAGCTCGAGCAGGGCGAGGAACCGCGCGACGATCACGCCCTTCTCGGTCGCCCCGGCGATCAGCTGCCGGAAGGTGACCGGTTCGCCCTGCCGCAGCATCGCCACGACGTGGGCGGCCTGCTCGCGGATCGACACCAGCGGAGCGTGCAGGTGGTCGAGCCCGACCACCGGCACCTCCTTCGGCGTGAAGGCGAGCAGCGCGAGGGCGGCGAAGTCGTCGACGCTGAGCGTCCAGACCAGCTCGGGGGTCTGCACGCGGTACTGGTCCTCGAGCCGCACCGAGCGGGTGTGGCGAGTGCTCTCCTCGTCGATCCGGCGCGAGAACCAGGCTGACACCTCCTTGAACGCGCGGTACTGCAGCAGGCGCGCGAAGAGCAGGTCGCGCGCCTCGAGCAGCGCGACGTCCTCGGCGTCGACGAGCTCGCCCTGCGGCAGCAGGCTCGCGATCTTCAGGTCGAGCAGCGTGACCGCGACCACGAGGAACTCGCTCGCCTGGTCGAGGGCGTCGATCGAGCCGTCCTGCTCCATCGCCCGCAGGTAGGCGAGGAACTCGTCGGTGACGACCGACAGGCTCACCTCGGTGATGTCGAGCTCGCGCTTGGTGATGAGGCTCAGCAGCAGATCGAACGGGCCGTCGAAGTCGTCGAGGGTGACGCGGAATCCCGTGGGCGCAGCATCCGCCTCGATCGTCGCCGCCGGCTCAGGCGACCTGGCCACGCGCGATCAGCTCTCGGGCCAGCTGGCGGTAGGCGCCCGCCGCCGGGTGGTCGGGGGCGAACGTCGTGATGGGCGCGCCGGCGACCGAGGCGTCCGGGAACTTCACGGTGCGGCCGATGACCGTCTCGAGCACCTTCTCGCCGAAGACCTCGACGACGCGCTCGAGCACCTCGCGGCTGTGCAGGGTGCGCGCGTCGTACATCGTGGCGAGGATGCCGTCGAGCTGCACGGCCGGGTTGAGGCGGTCGCGCACCTTGTCGATGGTCTCGACCAGCAGGGCGACGCCGCGCAGGGCGAAGTACTCGCACTCGAGCGGAATCAGCACGCCGTGCGCGGCGGTCAGCGCGTTGACGGTCAGCAGGCCGAGGCTCGGCTGGCAGTCGATGAGGATCACGTCGTAGTCGTCGACGAGCGGCTTCAGCACGCGCGCGAGGATCTGCTCGCGGGCGACCTCGTTGACGAGGTGCACCTCGGCAGCGCTCAGGTCGATGTTGGCGGGGATGATGTACAGGTTCGGCGTCGCCGTCGCCTGCACGGCCTTGCGGGCGTCGGTCTCGCGGCCCAGCAGCAGGTCGTAGACGGTCGGCACGTCGTGGCTCGGCACGCCGAGGCCCGCCGAGAGCGCGCCCTGCGGGTCGAAGTCGATCGCCAGCACCTTGCGGCCGTACTCGGCGAGCGCCGCGCCGAGGCTGATCGTGGTCGTCGTCTTGCCGACGCCGCCCTTCTGGTTGCAGAGGGCGATGATGCGGGCCGGGCCATGGTTCTTCAGGGGCTTCGGCTCGGGGAAGTCGCGCAGCGGTCGGCCGGTCGGGCCGGGCATGAGCGCGTCGAAGCCCGCCAGTTCTGCTCCGCCGTTCGTGTCGCCGCTCATAGCGCCCCAGTCTAGTGACCGGGCGCGCGGGCGGCCGAGCAGCACGGCGGCGGGGCGCATCGCGGGGCATCCCGGGCCGCCCGACCAGGTGGCCGTGGTTGACTGCCCGCATGGCGAACCCGGTGGAGGACGCGGACGACGCGCAGCTCGAGGTCTGGGCGT
>JAIWOM010000064.1 GCA_020216895.1 Microcella sp. | reverse complement strand
TGCCGAGCCCGTGCGGCGCGCCGTGCGCGCCGTCGAGCACCGCGGCCGGAGCATCCGTCGCCCGCACGTGACGCGCCCCCGCGATGACGGCCAGCACGACGATGAGCGTGATCATGATGGCGGCGTTGACGGTGCGGTTGGCGACGAGCGGAACGAGGCCCGAGTCGTCGGGCGTCTGGTCGACGAGGATGTAGAAGGCGCCGATGAGCGTGCCCGAGGTGACGGCCATCAGCACTCCGGCGAGAGTGGGGCGCACGGCCTCCTTCGACGGTACGAAGCCCACGAGCACGACGGCGACGAGCGCGAGACCGAACGCCGGGTACGCGATCGCGCCCAGCTGCGAACCGGTGGCGAGCCCCCAGGTGAGCGGCACGATCGCCGAGGTCACGGCGGTCAGCGGCGACAGGATGCTCATCGGCCCGATCGCGAGGCACGCGTAGAGCAGCGCGATGGCGGCGGCTCCCGTGACGCCCGAGATGCCGCCCCACAGCACCGCCTCCCACGACCAGCGCCCGGGGATCACGAGGGTCGCCGCGAACAGCAGGACGACGCCCGAGAGCGCCCCGACGGCGGTCACGCGCAGGGCCGAGATGCGGCGCGCCGCGAGTCCGCCGAAGAAGTCGGCGGCGCCGTAGACGAGGGCACCGGCGAGCCCGAGGACCACTGTGAGCACGACCTGCACCTCCGCGCTTGATCATGCCAGGTCGCCGACGGTGAACAGCGCGCGACGCTTCGCTGACGATTCATCGTCCACTCATGCGAGCACTCGACGGGCGGGGGTGTCGTCGTCTAGAGTCGGCCGCGTGACCCCCGAACGGGGGTAAACAGATGTGTCTACATCTGACGTCGTTTCACGAGGGGGGACTCTTCGTCATGCCGTTTTCCACACCACCGAGGCTCGGAGGCGACGCGCATCGCGCCGCCGCCCGCCGCACCACCGCGCTCGGCACCGCCGTCGCCGTGGCGCTCGGACTCGTCACCCTGACGGCGGCTCCGGCCTCGGCCGAGCCGATCGCGATCGCCGACGTCCAGGGCGCCGGCACGGTCAGCCCGCTGCCCTCCGGCACCGTCGTCACGGTGCGCGGCATCGTGACCGCCGACCTGCGCGGCTCGGCCGCCTATCGCGGCCTGTACATCCAGACGCCCGGCTCGGGGGGCGCGGCCGATGCGACACCGGGCGCCTCCGACGCGCTGTTCGTGTTCCTCAACGCCGCGAACCCGGCCGTCGCGATCGGCGACCTGATCGAGGTCACCGGCCCGGTCAGCGAGTTCAGCGGCGTCACGCAGGTCACCGGCAGCGCCGCCGGAGCAGTCACGCTCGTCGAGGCGGGTGTCGGGGTTCCCGCACCCACGCCGCTCCCGACCTCCGTGGTGGGCGGCGAGCGCGAAGCCTTCGAGGGGATGCTCGTCGCCCCCACCGGCGACTACCTGGTCTCATCGACCCACCAGCTGGGGTCGTTCGGCACCCTGTGGCTCGCCCCCGAGGCTCTCGCGGTGAAGAGCACCGAGCAGGTCGGCGCCGGTGCGGAGGCGAACGCCATCGCCGCCGCGAACCGTGCGGCCCGCATCCTGCTCGACGACGGCTACAACGCGCAGATCAGCAACCCGGCGCACATCGGTGAGCAGCCCTACTTCACGGCCGACGAGGTCGTGCGCCTGGGCGACGCTGTGTCATTCCCCGCGGGCGGCATGATCCTGAGCTTCGGGTTCGACGACTGGCGCCTGCAGCCCGTCGTGCCGATCACGAGCAACGGGCCGGCCGAGCAGATCGCGGGCTTCGAGGCGCGCAGCGAGCGGCCCGCCGCTCCGCCCGCCGTCGGCGGCGACCTGCGCGTCGCGGCCTACAACGTCTTCAACTACTTCACGACGCTGCCGACGGAGAACCCGGAGGCGCGCGGGGCCGACACGGCCGAGCAGTTCGCGGCCCAGCAGTCGAAGATCGTCGCGGCGATCAACGGTCTCGACGCCGACGTCGTCGCGCTGCAGGAGATCGAGAACTCGGTGAAGCTGGGGGAGCCGGTCGATGAGGCGCTCGAGGCGCTCGTCGCCGCGCTCAACGCCGACGCCGGCGCGGGCACCTGGGCGTACGTTCCTACCCCAACCGCTCTCACCGACGCGGCCATCGTCGACGCGATCACCAACGCGATCATCTACCGCCCGGCGGCCGTCACGCCGGTCGGCGCGAGCGTCACCCAGGTCGACGAGACCGTGTGGGACATCGCGCGCGAGCCCATCGCCCAGACCTTCGACGCCGACGGTTACGTGTTCACTGTCATCGCCAACCACTTCAAGTCGAAGAGCGGCTCGGGCGCAGAGCCGGCCGACGGGCAGGGGCGCTTCAACGCCGAGCGCGTCGAGCAGGCGCAGGCACTGAAGGCCTTCGCCGACGACCTCGCCGACGACGCGCAGCGCAGCGACCAGGTGCTGCTGCTCGGCGACTTCAACGCCTACAGCGAGGAGGACCCGATCGAGGTCTTCACCGATGCCGGCTGGAGCGACCTCGTCGCCGACCGCACCGACGGTCAGTACACCTACACCTTCGATGGCGAGCTCGGCTCGCTCGATCACGCCCTGGCGAGCCCTGCGCTCATCGAGCAGGTCACGGGCGCCGGAGTCTGGGCGATCAACGCCCCCGAGTGGGGTGATCGCGGCTACTTCGGTGCCGCCGTCGACCCGACCAGCCCGTTCCGCTCGAGCGACCACGACCCGGTCCTCGTGGGGCTGAGCACCACTCCGCCGCCGGTCGAGATCGACATCCTCACCATCAACGACCTGCACGGTCGCCTCGAGGCCGCTCCGCCGGCCGCGGGTGCCGCCGTTCTGGGCGGGCTGGTCGAGGCGACGCGCGCCGCGAACCCGAACACCCTGTTCATCTCGGCGGGCGACAGCATCGGAGCGTCGACGTTCACCTCCTTCATCCAGAACGACGAGCCGACCCTCGACGTTCTCAACGCGATGGGCCTCGACCTGAGCGCGCTCGGCAATCACGAGTTCGATCAGGGGCGAGCGGATGTCGATGACCGGGTCATCCCGAACTCCGACTTCCCCTACCTCGGCGCGAACATCTACGAGAAGGGCACGCAGACCCCGGCCTACCAGGAGTACGAGGTGATCGAGGTCGACGGCGTCGACGTCGGCTTCATCGGCGTGCTGACCGAGAGCATGCCGTCGCTGGTGAGCCCGGCCGGCATCACGACCCTCGACTTCGGCGACATGACCGCCGCGGCCGTGCGGGTGGCCGACCAACTGCAGGACGGCGTCGCTGTCAACGGGGAGGCCGACGTGGTCATCCTCGTCGTGCACGAGGGTGCACCCTCGACGTCCCTCGAGGCGGCCACGGGCGACAGCGAGTTCGGCGACCTGATCCGCGGCGTGCTCGGCAAGGTCGACGCGGTCGTGTCGGGCCACACCCACCTGCAGTACGACCTCGAGGTGCCCGTTCCGGGCACGGACGAGGTCATGCCGCTGATCCAGGGCGGCCAGTACGGGGAGGCCTACGGGCACCTCGAGTTGACGGTCGACCCGGCGTCGAACGAGCTGCTGAGCATTACGGCCGGCGTCAAGCCGCTCGTGGGTGCCGCGCAGCCCGACCCGGAGATCGCGGCGATCGTCGCCGGTGCGGTCGCGTTCGCGGCCGTCGCCGGCAGCGCGAGCCTCGGGCAGATCACGGACGACTTCCTCCGCGGCATCGACTTCACCGGCCAGAACGGCGCCGTGAACGAGAACCGCGGCGCGGAGTCGACGCTCGGCAACGTGGTCGCCGACGCCCAGCTGTGGGCGACGCGCGACCTCGGCACCGAGGTCGCCCTGATGAACCCGGGCGGTCTGCGCGCCAACCTCCTGTACGCCTCCAGCGGCTCGCAGGATCCGGCGGGCAACCTCACGTTCCGGGAGGCGGCCAACGTGCAGCCGTTCGCCAACACGCTGTTCACGATGACGCTCACGGGGGCGCAGTTGCGCTCAGTGCTCGAGCAGCAGTGGCAGCCGGCGGGCAGCAGCCGTCCGTTCCTGAAGCTCGGCGTCTCGTCGACCTTCGCGTACGACTACGACCCGACGAAGCCCGCGGGCGAGCGCATCGGCACGATGCTGCTCAACGGCGAGCCGGTGACGGCCGACCAGCGGATCCGTGTGGTGGCGAACTCGTTCCTCGCCGCGGGGGGCGACAACTTCGCCACCCTCGCGCAGGGCACGGAGCGCGCCGACTCGGGCCGCATCGACCTGCAGGCGTTCGTGGACTACGTCGGTGCTTTCTCGCCGATCGGCCCCGACGTCGCGCAGCGCTCGGTGGGAGTCTCGCTCAGCGCTCCCGGCCCTGACGGCTACCGCGGCGGCGACGAGCTGACGCTGACGCTCAGCTCGCTGCTGTTCACCAACCAGGGCGACCGCGAGGCCGACGTGGTGGTGAGCCTCGGCGGCGAGGTGCTCGGCTCGGCGCCGATCGACGCGACCATCGTCGCGCGGTCGGACGAGACGGGCCGCGCGACCCTCACGGTCACGCTGCCCGCGGGCCTCAGCGGCTCGCAGCAGCTGGTGATCGCGGTGCCCGACAACGGCACCGAGATCGCCGTGCCGCTCGAGCTGGCCGCACCGCTGCCCGCCATCGAGGTGCTCCGCGAGCCGAAGATCGTCGGCCCGGCGGTCGTCGGCAAGGAGCCGCGCGTCAAGGATCCCCGGCTGGCTGTCGAGGATGCGGAGCTCACCTACCAGTGGCTCCGTGACGGCGTGCCGATCGACGGCGCGACGGCGAGCACCTACCGGGTCGCTCCGAGCGACGCTGGAACCTGGCTCTCCGTTGCGGTGACCGCGACGGCGGAGGGCTTCGCCCCGACGACGACCGTCAGCGACGATCGTCGGGTGCCCGGGAAGCCCGGGCCGGGGCCGGGCGTGCGCTAGCGCAGGGTTCAGCGCGGGCGTGACGGCGGCGGGGCGGGGGAATACTCCCGCCCCGCCGTCGTTGTCTCCCGTGGCGCCGCTCCGTCACAAGCGGGCGACGGGCAGGGCGCCCCCGTACCCTGGATGCTGGCCCCGCCCGCATCCGCCGCCCCGTGGCCCCGCTGAGGCGCTGCACCCTGAGGAGAACACCATGGCTCGCATCTACTCCGACATCACCGAGGTGTTCGGCAACACCCCGCTGGTCACCCTCCGGACGGTGACCGACGGTGCCGGCGCCACCGTGCTCGCCAAGCTCGAGTTCTACAACCCCTCGGCGAGCGTGAAGGACCGCCTCGGTGTCGCCATCGTCGACGCCGCCGAGAAGAGCGGCGCGCTGAAGCCCGGCGGCACGATCGTCGAGGCGACGAGCGGCAACACGGGCATCGCCCTGGCGATGATCGCCGCTGCCCGCGGCTACACGGCCGTGCTGACCATGCCCGAGACGATGAGCACCGAGCGCAAGATGCTCCTCCGCGCCTACGGCGCCGAGCTGATCCTGACCCCGGGCAGCGAGGGCATGAAGGGTGCGGTCGCCGCGGCCGAGAAGGTCGTGGCCGAGCGCCCGGGCACCGTGCTCGCGCGTCAGTTCGAGAACGAGGCCAACGCCGCCATCCACCGCGCCACGACCGGCCCCGAGGTGTGGAACGACACCGACGGCGCTGTCGACATCTTCGTCGCGGGCGTCGGCACCGGCGGCACCATCACCGGCACCGGCCAGTTCCTGAAGGAGCAGAAGCCTGGCCTGCAGGTCGTCGCCGTCGAGCCGGAGGAGAGCCCGATCCTCAACGGCGGCCAGCCTGGCCCGCACAAGATCGCCGGCATCGGCGCCAACTTCGTGCCCGCGGTGCTCGACCGCGAGATCTACGACGAGGTCATCGACGTCAACATCGGTCAGGCCGTCTCGATGGCCCGCCGCCTCGCCGCGGAGGAGGGCATCCTCGCCGGCATCTCGTCGGGCGCGACCGTGCACGCGGCGGTCGAGCTCGCGAAGCGCCCCGAGAACGCGGGAAAGACGATCGTCGTGATCGTCGCCAGCTACGGCGAGCGCTACCTCTCGAGCGTGCTGTACGAAGACCTGCAGGCGTAGATGAGCGTGCGGGAGGACATCCGCACGGCCCGCCTTCGCGACCCGGCCGCGCGCTCGGCCCTCGAGGTGTTCCTCACCTCGGCGGGCCTGCACGCGGTCTGGTGGCACCGCGTGGCGCACTGGCTGTGGCGGCACGGGTTCAAGCTGCTCGGCCGCATGGTCGCGCAGGGGGCCCGCTGGTGGACGGGCATCGAGATCCACCCCGGTGCCCGCATCGGCAAGCGCCTCTTCATCGACCACGGCATGGGTGTCGTCATCGGCGAGACGGCCGAGATCGGCGACGACGTCATGCTGTACCACGGCGTCACGCTCGGCGGCCGCTCGCTCGAGAAGGGCAAGCGGCACCCGACGGTCGGCAACGGCGTGCTGATCGGGGCCAACGCCACGGTGCTCGGCCCGGTCACGATCGGCGACCGCTCGCAGATCGGCGCCCTCGCCCTGGTGACGAAGGATGTTCCCGCCGACTCGGTCGCGACCGGCATCCCGGCCACCTCGCGCCCGATCGATCGCGGCGCGCGCGGCACGGGCGCCGACGGCTTCGTCGTCGACCCGGCGATCCACATCTGACGCAGCGGGGACCTTCGTCCCTGGCGCGCGCGACGGTTCAGGAGGATCGTGGACTCACCCGATTCCTCTGCGAGGTGAGATCGCCATGCTCCAGCCCGACGAACCGAACATCGACGGGGTCGTCCCTGGACCGCTGACCGCCGAGCGTGCCGCTGAGCTCTTCGGCGTGATCGCGCACCCGGATCGGCTGCGGATCATCGGGCTCGTGATCGCGGCCCAGTCGGTCAGCCTCGACGAGCTGGAGGCGGTGGTCGAGGGCGACCGCGCGGTGCTGATCGCTCACCTCGACGCTCTCATCGCCGAGCGCATCCTCGCGCTGACCGAGGTCGACGGGGTGGTGCAGGTCTCCGCGCGATCGCCGTATACCGATGACTTCGTCACCGCGTCGCGTGCCTGGCTGACCGACCTGCTCGGCGGCCCCGTCGTGAAGGCGTGACGGGCCGGGCTCCGCGCGGGTTCGTGCGCGGCATGCTGCCGAGCCGCGCGGACTACCGCGACCTGCGCCGCACCTGGAAGGGCGACCTGCTCGCCGGTCTCACCGTCGGCGTGGTGGCGCTGCCGCTGGCGCTCGCCTTCGGCGTGAGCTCCGGTGTGGGGGCGGAGGCGGGGCTCGTGACCGCCATCGTGGCGGGCCTCGTCGCCGCGGTGTTCGGCGGGTCGAACGTGCAGGTCTCCGGCCCGACGGGCGCGATGGTCGTCGTGCTCGCGCCGATCGTCGTGCAGTACGGGGTTGCCGCCGTCGCCGTGGTGTCGCTCATCGCCGGCGCGATGGTGATCGCGGCCGGGCTCGCGCGCATCGGCCGCGTCGTCACCTACATTCCGTGGCCGGTGATCGAGGGCTTCACGCTCGGCATCGCAATCATCATCGCCGCGCAGCAGGTGCCGGCCGCGCTCGGGGTTCCCGTCGAGGTCGAGCCGCACGCCCTGCTCGGTGCGGTCGATGCAGTGCTCGCCGCGCAGTGGCCCGTCGTCGGCTGGACTCTCGGCATCGTGGCGATCGTCGCGGTGCTCATGCTGCTGTTGCCCCGCATCCACCGCCTGATGCCCGCCTCCCTCATCGCGATCGTCGTCGTCACCGTGCTCGCCACCCTGCTCGATGCCCCGGTCGCGGTGATCGGCGCGCTGCCCGCGCAGCTGCCCGCGCCGGGCTTGCCCTCGTTGGCCGGCATCGACCCGCTCGCGCTCCTCG
>JAIWOM010000063.1 GCA_020216895.1 Microcella sp. | reverse complement strand
AGCGACTCCGCCACGCGGCGCATGGCGGCGCAGGCCGAGCACACGGGGCTCGACAGCTGCACCAGGGTGACCTCGGCGCCGTCCACCGCCAGCTGGTGCTCGTCTCCACCGCAGCCCTCGGCCACGCGGGTGCCGCGGGCGCGCACGAGCAGCCCGAGCAGGGTCGCCGCGCCGATCAGCCCGGCGATCACGAGGAGGGCGGTGAGAGCATCCATGCTCCCCACAATAGGAAACGTTCGTCACGTATTCCCGCGTGTGACGCTGTGCGACGCGCGATCGGGCCGCCGCGGTGGCCGGGGTGCCCCGATAGGGTGGCGAGCGTGACCGACGCCGCCGAGATCCAGTTCCGCTCCGACGTGACCGTCGAACTCGTCCGGGCGAGCGCCCACGACAGCGACGTGCTCTTCGCCGCCCGCGTCTCGACGCAGGGTGAGCAGACCCTCGAGGCAGCGGCGAGCGGCGACGAGGCGACCGCGCGCGACCGCGGCCTCATCAACTACCTGATGCGCGACCGCCACGGCTCGCCCTTCGAGCACAACTCGATGACCTTCTACGTGCAGGCGCCGATCTTCGTCTTCCGCGAGTTCATGCGGCACCGCATCGCCTCCTACAACGAGGAGTCGGGCCGCTACCGCGAGCTGCGCCCCGTGTTCTACGTGCCCGGCCCCGAGCGCAACCTCGTGCAGGTGGGCAAGCCCGGCGCCTACGAGTTCCTGCCGGGCAGCGCCGAGCAGCTCGCGCTCGTCGACGCCGAGGTGCGGGCATCCTGCACCGCCGCCTACGCGTCGTATCAGCGGATGCTCGACGCGGGCATCGCGCGCGAGGTGGCCCGCGCGGTCCTCCCGGTGACGATCTACAGCACCATGTACGTGACGATGAATGCCCGCTCGCTCATGAACTTCCTGTCGCTGCGCACCAAGCGGGAGGGCACGCACTTCCCGTCGTTCCCGCAGCGCGAGATCGAGATGGTCGCCGAGCAGATGGAGCAGCACTTCGCCGCGCTCATGCCGCTCACCTACGAGTCGTTCAACGGCAACGGCCGCGTCGCGCCCTAGCCCCCGCCCCCCCGCCTCGGCCCTCGGCCCCGTTCGCTCGTTCGGACTCCGGTAACGGGAACCCGGCGAGTGGCGATGCCTGTGCGGCGTGCCGGGTAGAGCGTCAGCACTCCATCACCGGCGGGATGCTCCGCGCGAGCATCCACCGACGCGTCGCCACCCGATCATCTGCCGGTGACCGCCGCCAGCCTGCGCCCATGGACCTCACTCATTTCGTCCGCAGTGCAGGCGGATTCGCCCGTCGGTCGACGTTCCTCTCCGCCGGTGCGACACCGCGGCAGCTCACCGCCGCCGTGCATCGTGGTGAACTCATCCGCCCGCGGCGAGGCGTGTACGCCCATCCCGACGTCAGCCCGGCCCAACTCCATGCCGCTGCCCATGGCGGTGCCGTGACCTGCGGCGCCGCGCTCGTTGAGTACGGCGTGTGGCTGCGCGACCGTCCGAACGAGTGCATTGTTCTTCTCGACCAGGGTCACGCACTGTCGCACCGAGGATGCGGTAATCCACCGCACGGCCATCGTCGTCGATCGGCGCCGCCGTTCGGGCTCGACGACGTCCTGCTGGCACTCGGTCATTACCTCCTCTGCGTCGATGATGACGAGGCGCGAGCCTGCGCTGTCGAGTCGTGCCTGGCCCTCGGCCTCGTGGATCACCAGCAGCTTGATGGTCTCCCCCAACGGCTTCCTCGCCGGGTCCGGCACCTATTGGCCTGGTGTCGGTCAGACGCCGGGAGCGGCCTCGAGACGATCGTGCGCAGGAGACTTCGGCGCCTGGGGGTCGACGCGCAGACCCAGGTCGAGCTCCCGGGCGTGGGCGCCGTCGACCTTCTGATCGGTGACCGCCTGGTCGTCGAGCTCGACGGCCGGGAGCACCATCGGCGTGAGGCCGACTTCCACCGTGATCGTGAGCGGGATGCTCAGACCGTGCGACTCGGAGGCGCCACGCTTCGCTTCAGCTCAGCTCAGGTGCTGCACGACCTCGACGGGGTCGTCGAGACGATCCTGGCCGCCATGGCGCACGGCGAGCACCTCTCGCGCTCGCTCGTGCGGGGAGTCGAGACGGCTCGCCGCCTTGGGTGATCGACACGCCGGGTCTCACGTCACTGAACCCGATTGAGCGAACGGGGCCCGGCGGACGGCACCGCGGCGCGATACCCTGAAGCACGTGTCTGCGAACAATCCCTTCGGCCAGGTGCTCGTCGCCCTCGTCACGCCCATGCTCCCCGACGGCGAGGTCGACTGGGCTGCGGTCGAGAAGCACATCGACGATGTGATCACCAACGGCGCCGACGGCGTCGTCGTTACCGGCACGACCGGCGAGACCAGCACCCTCACCGACGCCGAGAAGCTGCGCCTGGTCGAGGTCGGCAAGTCGGTCAGCGCCGGTCGGGCATCCATCATCACCGGCGGTGGCTCGAACGAGACCGCGCACGCCATCGAGCTCTACAAGGCCAGCGAGAAGGCCGGCGCCGACGGCGTCATGATCGTCACGCCGTACTACAACAAGCCGACCCAGGCCGGCGTGCTCACGCACTTCCGCATGATCGCCGACGCGACCGACCTGCCGGTGATCCTGTACGACATCCCGGGCCGCGCGGGCATCGAGATCAAGTACGAGACGATCCTCCGCGCCGCGAAACACCCGAACATCCTGGCGGTGAAGGATGCGAAAGGCGACCTGAGCGAAGTCAGCCGGGTCATGAACCAGACCGACCTGATGTACTTCGCCGGCGACGACGCGAACGTGCTGCCGACGCTCGCGATCGGCGGCACGGGCCTCATCGGCGTGACGGCGAACGTCGTCCCCGGGGCGTACCGCACCATCGTCGACGCGGTGAACCGCAACGACCTGGCGACGGCCACCGCCGAGCACCAGCGCCTCGAGCCGCTCGTGCGCGCCATCATGACCCACGTCCCCGGCACCGTCGCCACCAAGTACGTGCTGCACGGCCTCGGTCGCATCGGCTCGCCGCGTGTCCGGCTGCCCCTGGTCGGGCCGGAGGAGCACGAGGCCGCGATCATCGAGGCCGAGCTCGACCTGGTCAGCGACCTGCAGGGGGTCGACTTCCGCAACTTCCGGCCCGACCGCAACGCGGCGGCCGGCGGTGCCCTGCCGAAGGTGGCCGGCACCACCCGTTAGACCACACCCCGGGGCACGAGCCCCTCCGAGCGCGACAGACCGCGCATCACAACCAGTCAGGCGGACCATGCCCAACGACCTCTTCGACCCGCCCGTCCTCGACCCGAGCACCCTGCGCATTATCCCGCTCGGCGGCGTGGGCGAGATCGGCCGCAACATGACCGCCTACGAGTTCGGCGGCAAGCTGCTCATCATCGACGCCGGCGTCCTCTTCCCGGAGGAGACCCAGCCCGGCGTCGACCTGATCCTCCCCGACTTCGGTCCGATCCGCGACCGGCTCGACGACGTCGTCGCCGTGGTGCTCACCCACGGCCACGAGGACCACATCGGCGCTGTGCCGTACCTGCTGCGGATGCGCCAGGACATCCCGATCATCGGCTCGACCCTCACGCTCGCGCTCATCGAGGCGAAGCTCAAGGAGCACCGCATCCAGCCGTACACCCACACGGTGAAGGAGGGGCAGGTCGAGCAGCTCGGCCCGTTCGCGCTCGAGTTCATCGCCGTGAACCATTCGATCCCGGATGCTCTCGCCATCGTCGTCTCGACGCCCGCCGGCACCGTGCTCCACACCGGCGACTTCAAGATGGACCAGCTTCCCCTCGACGACCGCATCACCGACCTGCGCGCGGTGGCCCGCTGGGGCGAGAAGGGCGTCGACCTTGTGCTGAGCGACTCGACGAACGCCGACGTTCCCGGCTTCACCGCCCTCGAGCGCGACATCGGCCCGGTTCTCGAGAACGTCATCGCCCGCGCCCGCCGCCGCGTCATCGTGGCGAGCTTCTCGAGCCACGTGCACCGTGTGCAGCAGGTGCTCGACGCCGCCCACGCCAACGGCCGCAAGGTGGCGCTCATGGGTCGCAGCATGGTGCGCAACATGACGATCGCCGCCGACCTCGGGTTCCTGAAGGTGCCGGAGGGCATCCTGATCGACCACAAGAAGGCCGCCACGCTGCCCGACGACCAGATCGTCTACATGTCGACCGGCAGTCAGGGCGAGCCGATGGCCGTGCTCGCTCGCATGGCGAACCTCGAGCACCAGATCGAGATCGGCGAGGGTGACACGGTCATCCTCGCGTCGAGCCTGATTCCGGGCAACGAGAACGCCGTCTACCGCGTCATCAACGGGCTCATGAAGCTCGGCGCGAAGGTCGTGCACAAGGGCACGGCGCGCGTGCACGTCTCGGGCCACGCCTCGGCCGGCGAGCTGCTCTACTTCTACAACGTGCTGCGGCCGAAGAACGTGATGCCGGTGCATGGCGAGCAGCGGCACCTCGTCGCCAACGCCGAGCTCGCCATCGCGACCGGCGTGCCCGAGCAGAACGTGCTGCTCGCCGATAACGGCTCGGTCGTCGACCTGCGTGACGGCGTCGCCCGGGTCGTCGGTCAGCTCGACATCGGCTTCGTCTATGTCGACGGCTCGACCGTCGGCGCGATCACCGATGCCGACCTCAAGGACCGCCGGATCCTCGCGGAGGAGGGCTTCATCTCCATCTTCGTGGCGGTGGATGCTCAGACCGGGCGCGCCGTCGTCGGGCCCGAGATCCACGCCCGCGGCTTCGCGCCCGACGAGGCGGTGTTCGACGAGGTGAAGCCGCAGATCGTGGCGGCGCTCGCCGAGGCCGCGGCGAACGGGACGCGCGACGCGCACGCCTTCAGCCAGGTGGTGCGGCGCGTCGTCGGCCGCTGGGTCAACACGCAGCACCGCCGCCGCCCGATGATCGTGCCGGTCGTGATCGAGGCGTAACTGCCTCGAACACCTGGCCCTCCCTCACCCGAACGGGTGTCGCGACCCCTCGGGCCGGAGGCCTAGCCTGAGCACGTGACGAATCCGCGCTTCCTGCCCTCGGCGGGCCTCCTGCTCGCCCTGGCGATGTGCGGTCCGGACTTCGCCACGGCCGTTCCGCCGACGCTCGAATCGCTGATGGCGCTGGGCGGCTGGGCCGCCGAGGACGCCACCGGGCAACCGCCGGAGCCCGACGGAGCCTAGGCGCGTGTCGCCCCGGGCCGCGTCGGATCGCGCGGGTACCGTGGGCGCATGGCTTCGAGCACACGGTCGTCGGCGCGCCCGCGCTCGGGTTCGGCACGCTCGGGGTCGGGCTCGACCCGCGGCCGCAGCTCCTCCACGGCGGCCACGAAGAAGCTGCCGGTCGCCGAGCCGCAGCCGGGCATCCTGACCCGCGCCTGGATGGGCCTCGCCCACGTGACCGGTGCCGCCTTCCGCGTGTTCGGCCGCGAGACCCTGGCCAAGGAGGAGCGCCGCGACGGCGTGCCGTTCTTCTTCATCGTGCTCGCCGTGATCGGCGTCGTCGTCGAGTGGTTCTTCATGGCCGACCCGGTGGCGGTCGCGCTCAACGCCTGGACCTTCGGCGGCCTGATCGGGCGCGTCTCCTTCGCGCTGCCGGTGATCCTCATCGTCTTCGCCGCCTGGCTGTTCCGGCACCCGGCGAGCGTGCACGACAACACCCGCATCGGCATCGGCCTCGGGCTGCTCATCGCGAGCGTGAGCGCTCTGTGCCATGTCGCCCTCGGTGCCCCGCAGCCCGCGCTCCCGCCGCTCGCCCTCGCGCAGGCCGGCGGACTGGTGGGCTGGGTGCTCGGCGGCGTGCTGCTGCTCGCGAGCATCTGGGTGGCCGTTCCGGCCCTCGTGCTGCTCGCCCTGCTGTCGGTGCTGATCATGACCAAGACGCCGCCGAACCGCATCGGCGACCGCCTGCGCGAGCTCTACGCCTACCTGTTCGGCGCCGAGCTGGCCCCGCGCGAGCCGAGGCAGAAGCCTTCGAACGAGACGGCGCCGGTCGAGTTCGGCTCGCTCACCGACCTGGGGCTCGACCTCGACGACACGAGCTCGATGCCGTGGTGGCGCAAGGGCCGCTCGGCGCGCGAGTCGGCCGCCTTCGACAGCCCGGTCGAGCGCGACCCCGTCACGGAGGTCATCGACCCGCTCCAGCGTGCGACGGTGACGGAGAACCTCGGCGAGGTGCTCTCGGCGGCCGAGCAGGCCGTGGCCCGGTTCACCGGCGAGGTGGATGCCCCCGCGACTCCGCGCGACGCCTCGACCCCCGCCGTCCTCCCGGGGTTCGCCACGACGGCGAGCGAGCGCGGCGCGGCGGGCGAGTTCTCCGCGCCCGCGCCCCGATCCTCCGGCGCACGGCCCTACCGCCTGCCGGCGGCCACCATCCTCAAGCCGGGGGATCCCCCGAAGGCGAAGTCCGCCGCCAACGACAGCGTGGTGGCCGCGATCACCGAGGTGCTCACGCAGTTCCAGGTCGACGCACGGGTCACGGGGTTCAGCCGCGGCCCCAGCGTCACGCGGTACGAGGTCGAGCTCGGCCCGGGTGTGAAGGTCGAGCGCTTCACGGCGCTCACCCGTAACATCTCGTACGCGGTCGCGAGCAACGAGGTCAACATCCTGTCGCCGATCCCCGGCAAGAGTGCGATCGGCGTGGAGATCCCGAACGTCGACCGCGAGATCGTGAGCCTCGGCGATGTGCTGCGCTCGAGCGCCGCATCCAAGGCCCTGCACCCGATGGCGATTGGGGTCGGCAAGGACGTCGAGGGCGGCTACGTCGTGGCGAACCTCGCCAAGATGCCGCACCTGCTCGTCGCCGGCTCGACCGGGTCGGGCAAGTCGAGCTTCATCAACTCGATGATCACGAGCGTGCTCATGCGGGCGAAGCCGGCCGAGGTGCGCATGGTGCTCGTCGATCCGAAGCGCGTCGAGCTGGCCGCCTACCAGGGCGTGCCGCACCTCATCACGCCGATCATCACGAACCCGAAGAAGGCGGCCGAGGCGCTGCAGTGGGTTGTCAAGGAGATGGACATGCGGTACGACGACCTCGCGTCGTTCGGGTTCCGCCACATCGACGACTTCAACCGCGCCGTGCTCGCGAACGAGATCGTGCTGCCCGAGGGCTCGCAGCGCCAGCTGCAGCCGTACCCCTACCTGCTCGTCGTCGTGGACGAGCTCGCCGACCTCATGATGGTCGCGCCGCGCGATGTCGAGGATTCGATCGTGCGCATCACCCAGCTGGCGCGGGCGAGCGGCATCCACCTGGTGCTCGCGACCCAGCGTCCGAGCGTCGACGTCGTGACCGGTCTCATCAAGGCCAACGTGCCCAGCCGCCTCGCCTTCGCCGTGTCGAGCATGACCGACAGCCGCGTGATCCTCGACCAGCCGGGCGCCGACAAGCTGATCGGCCAGGGCGATGCGCTGTTCCTGCCGATGGGCGCCTCGAAGGCGATCCGCGTGCAGGGCGCCTGGGTCACCGAGGAGGAGATCCACGCGGTCGTCGAGCACGTCAAGCAGCAGGCGCTGCCCGAGTACCGCGCCGACGTCGCGGCCGAGGCCCAGAAGCGCGACATCGACAGCGACATCGGCGACGACCTCGAGGTGCTGCTCGCCGCCGCCGAGCTGGTCATCAGCACGCAGTTCGGATCGACCTCGATGCTGCAGCGCAAGCTGCGCGTCGGATTCGCCAAGGCCGGCCGCCTCATGGACCTCCTCGAGTCGCGCGAGATCGTCGGCCCCTCCGAAGGGTCGAAGGCCCGCGACGTGCTCGTGTCGCCCGACCAGCTGCCCGAGGTGCTCGCGCGGCTGCGGGGCGAGGAGCCTCCCGCCGCGGCGGCCAGCGCGCCCGGCGGC
>JAIWOM010000062.1 GCA_020216895.1 Microcella sp. | reverse complement strand
GACGCCACCGAGGCGGCGAGCGCGGGCGCGGGGTGCGCAGGGGTGGCGGATGCGGACTCGCGCTCGAGCAACTCGAGCACGTCCTCCGCCGCCGCGAGCCCCTCGCTCGCGGCGTGGAACTGGGTGCCGACCTGGCGCAGCGGCAGATAGGCCTCGGGCACGAGGATCAGCACGAAGAGGCCGAGGCCGAGCAGCAGCGAGCCGTCGATCAGCCGAATGCCGATCGACACGGCGACCAGCGCGACCGAGAGGCTCGCGGCGAGCTCGAGCGCGAATCCGCTGAGGAACGACAGCCGCAACACCGCCATCGTGCGCCGGCGGTACTCATCGGTGACGGCCGCGATGCGATCGGCCTGCCGGTGCTGGCGGCCGAACACCATGAGCGTCGACAGGCCCTGGACGACCTCGAGGAAGCCCTGCGAGAGCGCCCCGAGCTGCCGCCACTGCTTTTGCTGCACGGCGCGGGTGCTGAGCCCGATGAGCACCATGAAGACGGGGATGATCGGCAAGGTCAGAATCACCGTGATACCCGTGGTCAGGTCGGCGAGCAGCAGTACCCCCACGATGAGCGGCGTCGCCACCGCGGTGAGGATCAGCTGCGGCAGGTAGCGGGCGAGGTATCCGTCGAGGGCGTCGAGCCCCTGGCCGAGCAGCGTCGCGACCCGCGCCGAGGAGGTCGCGCCGAGCAGCTCGGAGCCGCCGGCATCGAGGGCGGCGATCGCCCGCGCGCGCAGCTGGCTCTTGACGCGGGCGGCGCCGCGGACGGCGAGGGCATCCAGCGCCGCCTGGGTGAGAGCCCGGGCCAGGATGCTCAGGGCCGTCGCGATGACCAGCGTGCCGAGCCGCTCGACCGGAACGCCGTCGACGACCGCGGCGATGGTCTGCGCTGCGAACCAGCAGAACGCGATGATGCTCGCGGTGTGCCCGACGGCGACGACCGCGCCGACCGCCAGCAGGACGCGGGCGGCCGACGCGGTGCGCAGCAGTCGGGGGTCGAGCGGTTTCAGGGCGCCGACCCTCAGTGCGCGGCGACGGGGATCGCCGTGCGGGTGACCCGCTTGCGGAACACCCAGTACGTGAAGGCCTGGTAGGCCAGCACGAGCGGCAGCATCGCGAGGGCCACCCACGTCATCACCTCGAGGGTGTACTGCGAGCTCGAGGCGTTCTGGATCGTCAGGCTGTAGGCCGGGTCGATCGTCGAGGGCATGACGTTCGGGTACAGCGCCGCGAGGATCGTCAGCACCGCGAAGACGACGGTCGCGGCGGTGAGCCCGAAGGCCCAGCCCTCGCGGCGGGCGCGGTTGGCGACCCACGAGCCGATCAGGGCCACGGCGGCGGCGGCCGCCAGGCCGACGATGACCGCGAGATGCGCGGCGCCGAGGTGCTGCACGACCGTCCACACCAGGAACGCGGCGGCGACGACGATCGTCACCAGGCCGGCCTTCACCGACAGGGCGTGGGCGCGCTCCTTCAGCTCGCCGTCGGTCTTCAGGGCCACGAACTGCACGCCGTGGGTGAAGAACAGCAGCAGCGTGGTGAGGCCGCCGAGCAGGCCATAGGGGTTCAGCAGGTCGAAGAGGGTGCCGACATAGGTGCCGGTCTCATCGATCGCGACGCCCTGGATGATGTTCGCGAAGGCGACGCCCCAGAGCAGCGCGGGCACGGCCGAGCCGATCACGATCATCCAGTCGAACCAGCGCTTCCACTCCTCCGACCGGCCCAGCCGGCGGTACTCGAACGAGACGCCGCGGGCGATGAGGGCGAGCAGGATCAGCAGCAGCGCCAGGTAGAACCCGTCGAACAGGGTCGCGTACCAGTACGGGAAGGCGGCGAACAAGGATGCTCCCGCCACGATCAGCCAGGTCTCGTTGAGATCCCACACCGGGCCGATGGTGTTGATCATGACGCGCTTGTCGGTGTCGTCCTTCGCGAGGAAGGGCATGGCCATGCCGACACCGAAGTCGAAGCCGTCGAGCACGAAGTACCCGATGAAGAAGAATCCGACGATGCCGAACCAGAGGAGAGCGAGGTCCATGATGGGTGTCCTTCGTATCGCTTAGTAGACGGTGGCGAGCTTGGCGGGGTCGACAGAGCCGGTGCCCGACCCCTCGGCTCCGTGGTCGGCGTCGTACTTGGCCCACTCCTTCGGGCCGTCGACGGCTGCGCGGACGATGAGCTTGAACTCGACGACGGCGAGCACGCCGTAGATGAGCGTGAAAGCGATGAGCGAGATCAGCACCTCGAGCCCAGTCACGCCCGGCGAGACGCCGTCCTCCGTGCGCATCAGGCCGAACACGATCCACGGCTGGCGGCCCATCTCGGTGAAGGTCCACCCGACGAGGATCGCGAGCAGCGGCAGCGGGGCCGACCAGATCGCGAGCTTCCAGGCCCGGTCGCTGACGGCACGGCCTCCGCGGGTCAGCCAGAGGCCGACGGCCGAGATGAGGGCCGAGAGCGCGCCGAGGCCGATCATCCACCGGAAGCTCCAGTAGGTGACCCAGATGATGGGCGTGTACTCGCCGGGGCCGAACTGCTCCGTGTACTGCGCCTGCAGGTCGTTGATGCCCTCGACGGTGCCGTTGAAATCGTGCGTCGACAGGAACGACAGCAGGTAGGGCACGCGGATGGAGAAGATCTCGCTCGTGCCGTCGGGGGTGCCGAGCGAGAAGAGCGAGAACGAGGCACCGGAGGTCGTCTGGTACAGCGCCTCGGCGGCAGCCATCTTCATCGGCTGGGTCTCGACCATGACGAGGCCGAGCTGGTCGCCCGTGAGGCCGACGCCGACGAAGGCGACGATGTTCACGATGAGCCCGAGGCGCAGCGCGGTGCGCATCTCGTCGAGGTACTGGCCTTTCGACAGGTGGTAGGCGGCGACCGCGACGACGACCACGGCGGCGAACATCATCGACGCGAGGATCGTGTGCGGGAACTGGGTCAGGGCGACGGGGTTGGTGAGCACC
This sequence comes from Microcella sp., assembly GCA_020216895.1. Classification (GTDB taxonomy): domain Bacteria; phylum Actinomycetota; class Actinomycetes; order Actinomycetales; family Microbacteriaceae; genus Microcella. The sequence goes on along the minus strand of JAIWOM010000062.1, from coordinate 4,894 downwards.
GCGCCGATGTCGGTCAGCTCGGCCCGGCCGAGCTCCTCGTTGATCTCGAACCCGACCGGGTTCTGCATGAAGGCGTTGGCCGCGAGGATGAAGTAGGCCGAGAGCGTGGTGGAGAGCGCGAGCAGCCAGATCGTCGCGAGGTGCAGCTTCGCCGGCAGCTTGTCCCAGCCGAAGATCCAGAGGCCGATCATGCTCGCCTCGAGGAAGAACGCGAAGAGGCCCTCCATCGCCAGCGGCGCCCCGAAGACGTCACCGACGAAGCGCGAGTAGTCGCTCCAATTCATGCCGAACTGGAACTCCTGCACGATGCCTGTGACGACGCCCATCGCGAAGTTGATGAGGAAGATCTTGCCGAACAGGCGCGTCAGGTGCAGGTACTTCAGCTTGCCGGTGCGCACCCACGCGGTCTGCAGGCCCGCGACGATGAACACCATGCCGAGCGTGAGCGGCACGAAGAGGAAGTGGTAGAGGGTCGTCAGACCGAACTGCCAGCGAGCGAGGATGAGGGGATCGAGCCATTCGACCACGAGCGGGTCACCTGCCTTGCTTCAGGAGAGGGGGGATGAGGGACACGGCGACGCTGCCGTTCTCGAGCCTAGGAAGGGGCCGCCGGGCGGCACACGGGCCGAAGGTCCCGAATCCCGATCGCCTCCGCCCCAGGCGCGTCGCGGGTCTCCCCCAGCGCCCACCGAAGGGTGCGCGGATAGGCTCCAGACATGAACGAGGTGCTGGATGCGGTGCTCGCGCTCATCGAGGGCGTCGACCCCGTGCTGCGCACCCTGCTCGCCGGGCTGTTCATCATGCTCGAGACGACGATCCTGCTCGGCCTCATCGTGCCGGGCGACACCGTCGTGCTGGTGGCCAGCACCGCGGTCGACTCCCCCGCCGAGTACTGGGGGCTCGTCATCACTGTCATCGTCGGCGCGCTCACGGGTGCCTCGCTCGGGTTCGCGATCGGTCGGTTCTTCGGGCCGCGTCTGCGGGCATCCCGCCTCGGCCAGCGGCTCGGCGAGAAGAACTGGCACCGGGCCGAGAGCTTCCTCGCCCACCGCGGCGGCATCGCCGTCTTCATCTCGCGGTTCGTGCCGGTGCTGCACTCGCTGACGCCGCTCGTGGTCGGCATGAGCGCCCTGCGGTACCGCACCTTCATGCTATGGCTAACGCCCGCCTGCATCATCTGGGCCTTCGCCTACGTGAGCGTCGGCTCGGCCGCCGCCGAGGGATACCGCAGCATCGCGGGCCAGCTCGACTCGGCCGCGCTCATCTTTGTCGGCGTCATCATCGGATTCTGGCTGCTGGTCTTCGCCGTCAAGAAGCTGCTCGACCGCTATGTCGGCCAGTACGCCGACGGCGAGACCGTGATCGTGCCCCCGACGACGAAGCGGGGCGGGCACCGATCGGCACCCGCCCCGCAGGACGCAACGGACTCGGACTAGCCGAGGAACCCGTTCTCGGTCAGCCACTGGGTCGCGATCTCGGCGAAACCGAGCTGGTCGACCCTGCTCTGCACGTTGAGCGCGACGAGGCCCTCCGGGGTCAGCGCGGCGCTGACCGCGTTGATGATGTCGATGGCCTCCTGCGGCAGATCCGCCGAGGCGATCGGCACGACGTTCGAGGCCAGGAAGAGGCCCTCGGGGTCGGCGAGCGTCACCAGACCGTTCTGGCCGATACGGGGGTCAGCGCTGTAGACGTTGGCGACGTTCACGATGCCCTCGAGCAGCGACTCGACCGTGGTGTCACCGGTGGCCTGGAAGCTCACGGTCACACCGTAGACGTCGAGCAGGCCAGTGGGGCCATAGGGGCGCTCCTCCAGCTCGGGGAAGCCGCCGAGGATGAGGCCCTCGACTCCGGCGAGGTCGGCGATGGTCTCGAGACCGTTGGCCTCGGCGAACTCGGCGGTGACGTTGTAGCTGTCCTGGTCGGTCGCCGGCGACTGGTCGAGGGCCTGCAGGCCCTCGGGCACGACGGTGAGCAGCTCGGCGTAGACCTCGTCCGACTGGGTGGCGGTGGTGTCGGGGCTCCAGAACTGCAGGAGGTTGCCGGTGTACTCCGGGAATAGGTCGATCTCGCCGGCCTCGAGCGCCGGAATGTAGGCGTCGCGCTGACCGATCTGGTAGTTGCGCTCGACCTCGAAGCCCTCGGCCTCCAGCGCCTGCGCGTAGAGCTCGGCGATGATCTCGTTCGAGTAGTAGGCCTGCGAGCCGATCACGATCGTGTCGGCAGGCGCCTCAGCATCCGGCTCGGGCGCCAGCGGGTCGCCCGATGCACACCCTGCCAGGGCCAATGACGCCCCGACCACGGCCGCCGTGAGGGCGAGCCGGCCCTTGTTCCTTGCTGTGAACATCAGTTCTTCTCTTTTCTCTGTGCTGGTGGCGGAGACTGCCACCGCCGCGCGCCGCCCGGTTGACGGCGTGCGGGGTTCTGGGGAGCGGGCTGCGCGCACACCGCGCGGCACCGCAAAGGTTTCGAGCAGCGCAAAGACGGCATCGAGAGTGAGCGCGATCAGGATGATGAGGATCGCCGCTCCGAGCATGCGGTCATAGTCACGAAGGGCGATGCCCTGGATGATCGGCAGTCCGAGCCCTCCGAGGTTGACGTACGCCGCGAGAGTGACCGTTGCGACGACCTGCAGCGTCGCGCTGCGCAGGCCACCGAGCAGCAGAGGAAGCCCGAGCGGCACCTCGACCTTCCACACGATCTGCCACTCGGTCATGCCGACCGCGCGCGCCGCATCGATCGTGCGCCGGTCGATCACCTCGAACCCGGCGTAGGCTCCGGCGAGAATCGGCGGAATCGCGAGCAGCACGAGCACGAGGACGGTCGCTGGACCGCGGAGTGTCACGCCCACGAGCATGACGAACAGGAAGAGCAGGCCGAAGGTCGGCAGTGCGCGCGCTGCACCCGAGATGCCGACGGCGAGCTCGCGCCCGCGACCGGTGTGGCCGATCAGCCAGCCAACAGGGATCGCGACGACAGCGCCGAAGAAGACGGCCAGCACGGTGAACCACAGGTGCTGCCCCGTGAGCTCGAGCAACCCGCCGGGGCCCATCCAGTTCTCCGCGTCGACAAGCCAGGCGAACGCGTCGCTGAAGAGGTTCATCGCGCCCCCGCCTGCTGCACTCCGCGACCGAACGCCTGGGCGGGAGGCTCAACGCCCTGCTGACTCTCGATCGGCCGTCGCGACGATCGATCCACTCGTGTCCAGGGCATGAGCCATCGGCCCAGCAGAACGAGGAGCCCGTCGAAGAGCAGAGCGACGATCACCACCATGACGACACCGGCGAGCACCTGCTCGACGATGCCGCGCTGGAAGCCGTTCGTGAACAGGTAGCCGAGGCTCTGCACCCCAACGACGATGCCCACGGTCAGCAGGCTGACCGTGCTCACGGCGACGACGCGCAGACCCGCGAGCAGCACGGGCCCGGCGAGGGGGAACTCGACGCTCCAGAAGCGGCCCCAGCCTGAGTAGCCCATCGCGGTCGCCGCCTGCTTCACACCCTGATCGACGCTCGCGAGAGCTTCAGCGACGGAGCGCGCCATGATCGCGACGGCGTAGATCGTCAAGGCGATGATCACGTTCGCCTCGCTGAGGAAGCCGATGCCGAGCAGCGGGGGCAGGATCACGAACAGGGCGAGCGACGGAATCGTGTAGAGCAGCCCGACGAGCGTGAGGATGAGCCCGCGCGTGAGCCGGTACCGATAGGCGAGCCAGCCGAGCGGGATCGCGATGACGAACCCGAGCACGATCGGCAGGATGCTCAGCCGGATGTGCTCCAGCGTCAGCTGCAGGATCAGCTCGAGGTTGTTGAGAACCCAGGTCACGCCGGGCCCGCCTCCACCAGTCGGCCGGCGAGGTTGCCGTCGCCGTCGACGAGCACCTGCGCACCGTCGATGGTCCGGATGCTCAGTGCCCGCTTGCCGCGGTCGGCCCCGACGAAGCTCGCCACGAAGTCGCTGGCCGGGTTGGCGAGGATCTCGGCGGGCGTGCCCTTCTGGGCAATGCGCCCGCCCTTCTCGAGGATGACGACCTGGTGGCCGAGCAGGAACGCCTCGTCGATGTCGTGCGTGACGAAGACGACGGTCTTGTCGAGATCGCGCTGCAGCCGCAGGAGCTCCTGCTGCAGGTCGGCGCGGACGATGGGGTCGACGGCGCCGAAGGGCTCGTCCATGAGCAAGATGTTCGGGTCGACGGCGAGACCGCGCGCCACACCGACACGCTGCTGCTGACCGCCCGAGAGCTGGGAGGGGTACCGCTCGCCGAGGTCGCGGTCGAGGCCGACCGTGTCCATCAGCTCGAGCGCGCGGGCGTGGGCCTGCTTCTTCGGCACCCCGTTGAGGCGGGGCACCGTCGCGATGTTGTCGATGACCCGGCGGTGCGGCAGCAGCCCGGAGTTCTGCATGACGTAGCCGATGCGGCGGCGCAGCTGCACGGGCTCGATGCTCGAGACGTTCTCGCCGTCGATCTCGAGCTCACCGCTGGTGGCGTCGACCATCCGATTGATCATGCGTAGCAGGGTCGTCTTGCCGGATCCGCTCGACCCGACGAGCACGGTGATGCGACGACTCGGGATGACGAGGCTGAAGTCGTCGACGGCGAGAGTGCCGTCGTCGAATCGCTTGGAGATGGAGCGGAACTCGATCACGATGCCCTCTTCCCGTCGCCGCCGAGCATGAGCGCGCGCTCAGCGTGCGTTCAGTCAAACAGCTTTCGGAGCCGAAGGGCTTCCGGTTGGCTGCGATTCTGGGCAGTTCTCCAGACGGGAAGGAGTGGCCCGCGGCCGTCTAGGACGGCCGCGTGTGAGCTCAGAGGCGGCCGGCGAGCACCGCGGTCACGGCGCGGCGCGCCTCGTCGAGCAGTGCCGCGTCGCCCTGCGGGGCGCGGGCGAAGGCGCGG
>JAIWOM010000061.1 GCA_020216895.1 Microcella sp. | reverse complement strand
GCCCGCGGAAGATGCGGCCTCCCGCCACGGTCACGTCGCGCCAGCGCTTGGTGTCGACGATGAACACGCCGCCCGGCCCGACGAGCACGTGGTCGATCTGGCTGCGGCTGCCGCGCCGCGCGCCCGGCCAGCCGCGGTCGTGCAAGAACGTGTAGCCGCACGCGGTCAGCGGCGCGAGCGTGCCGGCCACCTGCCGCTCGGTGCGGTGGGCGATCATCCACCGTTCAGCCGCTGCGCGCGCTTCGGCGGCGCGCCTGTCGAGTTCGGTCGCCAGTGCGCTCTGGCGACGCGCCTCGACGCCGGCTGATGCGCCTGCCTGTCCCACGATCCCCCTTGCACGGCGTGCTCGGGCACGCGCCTCACCCCATTCTGGCGAGGGATGCTCACGCAGTGTTACCCCCTGACCGGGTGTCGTGACCGCCGGTCAACGCGCGGGCACCGCGTCCGCCCTATCGCGGGGCGCACGCCGCAGCGATCGCGGCGATGTGGCGGTCGTCGGTGCCGCAGCACCCCCCGAGCACGGTCAGCGCCGGCAGCGTCGCGGTGAGGGCGGCGACGCGCTGCGCGAGGTCGTGCGGGTCTCCCGCGTCGAGGGCCTCCGCCTCGTCGAGTTCGGCGTGGCTCATCGTCGATGCGTTGGCGCGGAAGCCCCGCAACCGAGCGAGCGCGGGCGACGTGGGGTCGAGCGCGGCCTCCAGGTGGGTGGGGTGCGCGCAGTTCACCATCAGGTGCAGGGCGCCGGCATCCGTCGCGTCGTCCAGCTGCAGAATCGCCTCGGTGAGGGGCTGACCGCTCGGCAGTCGGCCGTCGACCTCCACCGTGAACGACATCACCGTTGCCACGTCGACCGAGGCGCCGGCCCGCACGATGCCGATCGCCTCCTCGACGTGCGTGATGGTGTGCGCCGACACGAGGTCGACGCCGGCCGCGGCCAGCGTGGCGATCTGCGCGTGGTGGTAGGCGGCGGCCTCATCGGGGGTCATCCGCAGATCTGCCGAGTAGCCGTCGCCGCGGGGCCCGACGCAGCCGCTGATCAGCACCGTGCTGGGTTCCGCCTCGGCGTCGCGCAGTTCGCGCAGCAGGTCGACGGCGGCGACGGTGATGTCGCGCAGCGCGGCCGCGTCGTACCCGAGCAGGGCACCCCAGTCGGCGCTCGCCCGCCAGGTCGCGGTCTCGAGAATGATGCCCAGGCCGTTCCGGCGGGCGATGGCGAGGTAGGCCCGGTAGTAGCGGCGCAGAGCGTCGCGGCCGGGCTCGCTCGCCAGCAGCGGGAAGGCGGCGAACGCGGGCAGGTCGAGGCCCTCGTGGAAGATCAGGGTCGTCTCGAGGCCGCCGTCGGTGAGCAGCATCGGGCCGTCGGGCAGCGCGAGCGGAGTGGTCGGCGTCATCGTGGCCTCCAACCGGCGGCAGGCGTGAGTGCCCGGCGCGGATCCGCAGTGTCGCCGTCGATCAGCTGCAGGGTAGCGGCCGAGTAGCCGCCGAGTCTGCCACGGGGGGCGGTCGCCCGACAAGCCTCGCCCCTCTCGCCCCCTCGACGCGAACGCGAACATTCGTGCGCCAACCGGTTTGGCGCCCTCCTGTCGCGCCCCTAGCCTGTAGGGCGATGACCGACCGGGGGGATGCGGGCGCCGAAGCGTTCGCGAGCGTGCTCGCCGCCGCCCAGGCGGGGGCGAGCTGGGCGTGCACCCGACTGTGGAACGACCACGCTCCGGCTGTCGCCGCCTTCGCCGCCGCCCGCGGATCGCGCGAGCCCGACGACCTCACGAGCGAGGTCTTCCTGGTCGTGTTCGACCGCCTCGGCAGCTTCCGCGGCGACGCGGCCGCCTTCCGCTCGTTCGTCTTCTCGATCGCCTACCGCCGTCTCGTCGACGAGCTGCGGATGCGGAGCCGACGCGGCGACATGCTCGAGCTGCACCCCGAGGAGGACCCGCGGCGGGCATCCAGTGCCGAAGACGAGGCCGCGACCCGCCTCGGTGACCAGCGCGCGCTCGCGCTCATCGCCCACCTGCCCGCCGACCAGCGCGATGTCATGGTGCTGCGCATCGTCGCCGACCTCACCGTCGAGCAGGTGGCCGCCGTGCTCGGCAAGCGCGAGGGCGCGGTCAAGGCCCTGCAGCGACGAGCGCTCGAACGCCTGCGAAAGAAACTTGACCCGACCCGTACCCCTGGCCGCCCCTCGAGCGATAGCGAGGAGTGAGATGAGAAAGCGCATGATCACCGACGCCGAGGCCGAGCAGCTGCTCGCGGGCGCGACCCCCGACGGTCGCCCCGAGCTGCAGATGCTCGCCGCCTCGATCGCCGACGTGCGCGCCGTCTCGCCGGTCGCCGCCCCGCAGCCCTCGGCTGCACTGGCCGCCCGGCTCGAGAGCCCGGTGCCGACCGTCGGTGCCGCGGCTGAGGTTGAACCAGCAAGGGGGATCAAGAAGATGGTTGCTTCGATCGCAGGACTCGGCGTCGCCGCGAAGGTGGCCGCCGCATCGGGTGTGCTCGCGCTCGGACTCGTGGGGGTCGGCGCGGCGGGGGCCGCGGGCGCGCTGCCCGCACCCGCCCAGGAGGTCTTCGACGACGTCATCACCACGGTGCTGGTCACCGAGGACGACACGCTCACCGAGGGCGAGACTGACGGGACGACCGACGAGGGCGTCGTCGAGGAGTGCGTGGTCGACGACGGCACCACCGACGGCACCACCGACGAGGGTCTGACCGAGGAGGAGCTGGAGGCCGACCTGTACGGCACGACCGAGGAGAGCACCGAGGGCACGACCGACGGCAGCACCGACGGCACGGCCGACGAGACCACCGACGGCACCACCGACGGCACCACCGAGTGCGTTGAGCCCCTGCCGGTCGGCTCGAAGGAGTTCAGCGCCTGGGTGCGCGAGGGCGCGCAGGACCCGAACAAGGTCGGTCGCGAGTTCGGCCAGGCGGTCTCGGAGCAGGCCCGTGAGCTGCGCGGCGAGAAGGCCGAGGAGCGCTCCGAGAACGGCCAGGGCAACAACGGCAACGGCCAGGGCAACCGTCCCGGTTCCGGCGAGGACGACGGCGAGGACGACGACGCTGCTGACACGTCGACCGAGCGTGGCAAGCCGGCGGGCACGCCCGGTGGTGGCCGCCCGTAACGGTCACCCGCACGATGAGGGGCCCGGCACCGCACAGGTGCCGGGCCCCTCATCGTTCGTGCGGCGCGACGTTCGCGCGATCAGGTGCGCAGTCGAACGCGGTGCGATTGCACCGAATCGTCGAGCTCCACGAGATTGCCGCGCGACTTGAGGAATTTCGAGAAGCTCGCATACCCGAGGGCCTTCTCGTTGAAGGCCGGGTCCAGGCGCTTCATCTGAAGCTTGAGAGCCGATGCATGCGCCCAGTCGGTGTCGTCGATCTCGTGAACCAGTCGCAGCGCGCGGACAAGCAGCGCGTTGGCCGCCTTCCGCGTGGTGGGAGTCTCGTTGGCGCCCGTCACGACGGACTCACCCTCCGACTCCGCGGCCCGTGCGGGTGCCGTCGAGGTCGCGTCCTTCACCGATGTCTCGGCGGGTGCGGGGCGAAGCCCGGCGGCGATGTGGGCGGCGGGCCGGATGCCCGGCAGGGCGTCGTAGTCGGCGTACTCGTTGCACGCCGCACGCAGGCTCTTGCTCGTGCCGCCGGCGACGCCGATGCCGACGATGTACCGGCCGAGGCGCTTGGCCCGCTGCGCGAGGGCGATGTAGTCGCTGTCGCCGGCCGCGATGACGACGTGGGTGATGTCGGGCAGGCGGAAGAGGTCTTCGACGACGTCGACCGACAGGCGGATGTCAGCGCCGTTCTTCATCTGCTGGGTGGCGGGGAAGAGCTGCGTGAGATCGACGGCGCGCTCCATGAGCTGGCCCTGGTAGCTCGCGTTCACCCCCACCGACCAGTCGGCGTAGGCCCGCGAGAGCACGATGGTGCCGAACGACGAGGCGAAGTCGAGGATCGCCCCGATGTCGACCTCGGCCGAGCGAAGCCGCTCACGGATCTCATCGGTCGCCTCGGTGAGCCCCGACGGCAGTCGGTAGACGTTGTCCTTGCGCCAGGCGCCGCGACCGTGGATCTGGTCGTAGCGCGAGATGACGATGTTGTCGAAGTCGATGTAGACGGCGACGCGGCTCTCGCCCGGTTCGGCCATGAGGTCTCCTCGCTCGGCGGTGGACCTCAGTCTGACAGCACGCGGGCGATCGCGGGCGCCGGGTCAGGGTTTCGGGTCAGGGCTTCGGGTCGAGCGCGTCGTACTCGCGCAGGCTGCGGTAGATGCGCAGGAACATCGCGCTGACGACGATGATGATGAGCCCTCCCAGCAGGGGCGGGAACCACAGCACGGCGGTGAAGCTGAGCACGCCGATGTAGAGGTCGCCGACGCGCGGCCCCCCGTTGACGACGACCGTGAACAGGCCCTGCAGCCGGCCGCGCATCGCGTCGGGCACGGCCGCCTGCAGCATGGTCGTGCGGTAGATCATGCTGACCGTGTCGGCGGCGCCCGACAGCGCGAGCAGCAGCACGGCGATGACGAGGGCGACGAGGTTGGCCTCGCTGATGTCGGTGCCGACGTCGTGCGGCAGCACTGTCGTCACGGCGAGCAGCACCCCGAAGAGCAGGATGCTCGCCCCGTAGGCGGCGACGGCGACGACCATGCCGACCCCGTGCGCCCGCACCGCGCTCACCTTGCCCGAGAGCAGACCGAGCACGAGCATCCCGACCGCACCCGCCGATGACAGGATGCCCACCGTGACGGCCCCGCCGCCGATCAGCACGGCGCCCACGGCGGGGAAGAGAACGCGCGGGTTGCCGAACGTCATGGCGACGATGTCGAGCACGAACGAGGCGCGGATGTTCGGCGCGACCCGCAGGAAGCGCCAGCCCTCGACGATCGAGCGCAGGTCGGCCCGGCGCCGGTCGCCGTCGGGCACCATCGGCGGCAGCGTGTACAGGCCCCAGAATGCGGCGAGGAAGAGCAGCACGTCGACCGTGTAGGTGATGCCGAAGCCGGCGTAGGCGACGAGCACGCCCGCGAGCGCGGGCCCGAGGGTCAGCTGCACGCCGGCGCTGATGCCGCCGAGGGCACCGGCCGCCGGCAGCAGCTCGAGCCGCACGAGCCGCGGCACCATCGCCGAGCGCGCGACCTGCACGAGGATCGCCGCGACCGAGTTGAGCGTGATGAACAGGTAGAGCGGGGCGATGTCGGGCACCCCGAGCCAGCTGTAGACGGCGATCGCCGCGGTCGAGCCCCAGGCGACGAGCGCAGCGACGAGGGCGACCCGGCGGCGGTCGAAGCGGTCGGCGAGCGCCCCGCCGTAGAGGCCGAAGACGATCATGGGCACGAGGGCGAATGCGGCGACGAGCGAGACGGCGAAGGTCGACGCGGTGCGCTCGTAGATGTCGAGGCCGACGGCGACGATCGTCATCTGGCTGCCGATGCCGGTGATCGCCGCACCGAGCCACATGCGGGCGAAGGCGGGGCTCTCGCGCAGCGGGCGCGTGTCGACGAGGTGGCCGCGACGGGCGGCGGGAGGGGCGGTCACAGTCCCTCCAGCGTACGCCCTTCCCTCGTTATCGAGACACCGTCTCGGCGTGCTCCGCGTACCGCACGCCGGTCAGCTGCTCCGAGACATCCCACAGCCGCACCAGGCCGGAAGCGTCGCGCGCGGGCCGCGGGACCCAGGCGAGCGAGGCCGCCCCGCGCACCTCCATGACCCCGTTCGGCCCGTAGTACGCGCCCGGCAGGGCGGTCGGGCTCGCCGCGGCGACGAGCGCGGGGCGGATCCCCTCGTCGACCGTCTGCATGATCCGGTCCATCCCACGCTTGGCCGCCCCCTCGACGGGCCGACCGTCGCGCGGTCCGGTGACCTGCAGGTTCGTCGAGGTGCCGCCCGGGTGCGCGGCCGTGCTCGTCACGCCCCAGCCCTCCAGGTCGCTGCGCCGCTGCAGCTCGCGCGCGAACGCCAGGTTCGCGAGCTTCGACAGCGCGTAGGCGCCCCACGCCGAGTACCGGCGCTCGGCGTTCAAGTTGTCCCACTGCCAGCGCCCGATGCGGGCGACGATGCTGCTCGTCGACATCACGCGCGGGGCATCCGCCTTCTGCAGCGCCGGCAAGAGCAGCCCGGTCAGCGCGAACGGGCCCAGGTGGTTGCTGCCGAACTGCAGCTCGAAGCCGTTGGCCGTCTCGCGGCGGTCGGGCACCGCCATGATGCCGGCGTTGTTGATCAGGATGTCCACCGCCCGTCCCTCGTCGAGCAAGGTCTGCGCGGCCGCGCGCACGTTGCCGAGGTCGGCCAGGTCGCAGTCGAGCAGGCGCAGGCGCGCATCCGGATTCCGCCCGCGCACCCCCTCCGCCGCCCGCTCGCCCTTCTCGCGGTTGCGCACGGCCATGACGATCTCGGCGCCGGCGGCGGCAAGCCGCTCGGTGAGTCCGAGGCCGAGGCCGCTGTTGGCGCCGGTGATGACGACGAGCCGGCCGGTGAGGTCGGGCGGGGTCGAGTCGAACGCGCTGCGGGGCATGGAGTCTCCGTGATCGCGATGCGTGGTGTGGTCATCCCATCATTCGGAGCCGTGGCGGTGCTGGGAGTGCCGCCGCCAGAATGTGACCATGACGGTGACCGCTGCCCCGCCCGCCCGCGCTGCCCTCCCGGATGCCCGCCGCCTCGCCTGGGAGGCGCGCACCTCGACGGCGCTCGCCGTGCTCGGCACCGCGTTTCTCGTCGCCTACTCCGTGCTCGTGCTGCTGCCCGAGCTCGACGGGCCGCTGCTGATCGTGACGGCCAGTGTGCTCATCGCGACCTGGGCCGTCTTCGCCGTCGACATGGTCGCGCGCGTCGTGCTGAGCGACCGGGGGCATCGCGGGCACTTCCTGCTCACGCATCCGCTCGACGTGCTCGCGCTGTTCATGCCGCTCTTCCGCGCCCTGCGGGTCGTGACCCTGCTGCGGCACATCCCGCTGTTCGCGGGCGGCTCGGGAACCGCCGTGCGCAGCTCGGTCGGCGCGCACGCCGTGATCTACGCGGCGGTGTTCGTGTACGTGATCGCGCTCGCCACCCTGCAGGCCGAGCGCGGCGCCGAGGGGGCCACCATCACCACGTTCGGCGACGCCGTCTGGTGGTCGATCGTCACGATCACCACCGTCGGCTACGGCGACACCTACCCCGTCACCGACGTCGGACGCTTCCTCGCCGTTCTGCTCATGGGCGGCGGGCTGGTGATCGTCGGCACGACCTCGGCGATCGTCGTGTCGTACATCGGCGAACGTGTCGCGGCCGCACGGGTCGGCAGCGGCTCGGTCGGCAGCGGGTCGGTCGGTCACGCCACGGCGGGCGACGAGCCTCAGACGCCGAGCAGCGCGTCCTCCGCGTCGTAGTCGAACCAGCCGTCGGCGCCGTACCGGTGCGCGAGCGCCGGGAACCGCTCGCGCCAGTCCCCGTCGCCGATCGCGGCGATCATGTCGTCGATGGCGGGGCCGATGGTCGAGCGGTGGCTGCCGATCGGCGCGTAGTCGAGCTCGCGCCGCGCGGCCTCCATGCTCATGACCACCGGCACCGGCACCGCCCACGGATGCTGGCCGACCGTGCTCTCCGGCCCACCCGCACCGCGCGGCAGCAGGTCGAACTCGGCCTCATGACCGAGGTGGGCGAACACCGCCTGCCCGATCTCGAGCGCCGTCGGGGCGGGGTCGTCGGCCGCGTTCAGAACGCGACGGCCCGGATGCTCGCCCGCCCGCCGCACGAGGTCGGCGATCACGGCCGTCGCCGTCGTGCCGAACCGGCTCTCGCCGCGGTCGGTCAGCGGCACTCGGCGCCGGCCGTCGAGCGCGCGCTTGATGAAGTACCACTCGCGCAGGGCCGGTGAGCCCGGGCCGTGGATCGCCCCCGGCCGCAGGATCGTGACGGGCAGCCCGTCGACGGCGAGCAGGGCGCGCTCGAGCGCGGCCTTCTGCGGCGAGTAGCCGTCGACGTCGGCATCGACGGTCGGGTGCT
>JAIWOM010000060.1 GCA_020216895.1 Microcella sp. | reverse complement strand
AGCGGTCGCCCGCTCGCTCGCGGCGGCGCGCTCGGCCAGCATGGCGTTCCACGCCTCGAGGTCGGCGTCGCCGTCGCGGTCGGCCTTGCGGTCGAGCCGCGTCGACTCGCGGCGGTCGGCCCGGCTCCAGCTCCACATCACGAGCAGGGCGAGCATGAGGGTCGGGATCTCGCCGACGCTCCACGCGATTCCCCCGCCGGTCTGCTGGTCTTGCAGGGGCGACTCACCCCACTCGCGACCCATCGCCCCGTACCATTCGGGCAGCAGCAACCCGGTACCGGTGATCAGCGAGAGCCCGAAGAAGGCGTGGAACGCCATCGTCGCGAGCAGGATGATGAGCCGGATCGCGTAGGGCGGCCGATACGGCGCCGGATCGAGCCCGATCAGCGCGTTCACGAACAGGTAGCCGCTGAGCAGGAAGTGCAGCACCATCCACTGGTGGCCGATGTGGTCGCTGACCGCCCAGGCGAAGATCGACGTGTAGTAGAAGACCAGCAGCGAGATGGCGAAGACCACCGATGCGACGAGCGGGTGGCCGACGAGACCCGCGAAACGCGAGTGCACGATGGCGAGGATCCACTCGCGAGGCCCGCGTGAGCCGTCCTTGCGGGCGTGGATGGCGCGGGCCGCCAGCGTCACGGGCGCGGCCAGCACGATGAACACCGGAATGCCCATGCTGAGGATCATGTGCCCGAGCATGTGCACGCTGAACAGGTACGTCTCGTACACGGCAAGGCCGCTGCTGGTGACGAACACGAGCAGGGCCATCGCGACGACGAACATGATCGTGCGGCCGATGGGCCAGTGGTCGCCGCGCCGCTGCAGCCGGATTGCCCCCGCGACGTAGAAGAACGCTCCGAACCCGGCGATGAGCACCCACAGCAGGTTGAGATCCCACTCGGTGAACAGCCGCCACGGCTCGTAGGCCGGCGGCAGCGGCGCGCCGGTGAGGATCTCGGCCGGCGTCGGGTCGGCGAGCTGCTCGACGGGAACCTGCGGCACCGGGGTCGCCGTGCGGGCGAGCGCTGCAGCGAGCCCCGACGCGGCACCCATGAGGGCGAGCTCGGCGGTGACGATGATCCAGAAGGCGCTGCGCGGCGCAGCGGCGCCGTCGGCCATCGAGCTCTCGAGGCGACGGATGATCGACGCGCGGTAGGCGGCACCGAAGGCGCCCAGACCGAGCAGCGCGAGCACCTTGGCCGCGACGAGCAGACCGTACGGGGTCGCGAGCGCCTCGAGGCCGCCCATGCGCAACTGGGCGCTCACCAGGCCGGACGCCGCGACGACGATGTAGGCGACGAGCGCGATGGTCGAGTAGCGGGCGAGCACCACCGGCAGCCGATCGGCGAGCGCGCGGCGGGTGAGCACGATGGTGACGAGCCCGCCGACCCAGACCGCCGCGAACACGCTGTGCAGGTAGACGGCGGTGACCGCGGCGTCATGGTCGGCGGTGCCGCCGGTGTGTCCGGTCTGCGCGACGGGCCAGAGCGCGGCGACCGCGACGACGAGCACTCCGGCCAGCAGGGCGGGGGAGCGCAGGGCGAAGCACAGCACCGTCACGACGGCGGCCATGAGCGTGGTGGCCAGCCAGGCCTGCCCGAGCTCGGTAGAGCTGAGGAAGCCGGAGAGCAGCGTGCCGAAGCGCGGGTCGAGCGACACGGGCTCGACGTACGCGGCGAGGAAGGTGAGGAAGCCGGAGGCGGCCGACGCGAGAGTCCAGAGAGCGGCGGATGCGGCGGCCACGTCGAGCGCCCGCCCGAACTCGGCGCGCTCCGGCGCGAGGGCCAGCAGGGCGAGCAGCAGCCCGCCGATCGCGCCGGCCGCACCGAGCGTACCGAGGAGCTTGGCGATCGGGAGGCCGTAGCGCACGGCCGCGCCCGGGTCGGAGAGGAGGGGGGCCTCGGCGCCGCCTCCGATGACGAGACCGACGAGCGTGGCGAGGAAGGCCGTCGCGATGAGCGCGGTGACGCCGATCACGCCCCAGGGCAGGGGCTCGGTGCGCAGCCGGGGCGCGGTGGTCGTGGTCACGTCTCCAGGCTAGGCGAGAGTGCTGTGCACGGGCTCCGATACCGACCCACCGGGCCTCCGCACCCGCGCGGAAATCGCAGAGGGCGGCCCCCCGTCACCGGGGTGCCGCCCTCGAGCGTGGGGGAAGGCTGCCTACTTGGCGGCGGCCTTCAGCTTGCTGCCGGCGCTGACCTTGACGCCGTACGACGCGGCGATCTGGATGGCCTCGCCGGTCTGCGGGTTGCGGCCGGTGCGGGCGTCGCGGTGCGTGCGCTCGAAGGAGATCCAGCCGGGGATCGCGACCTTCGTGCCGCCCTTGACGGCGCCCGAGACGACCGAGAAGAGGCCGTCGATGGCGCGGTTGACGTCGGCCTGGCTCAGACCCGACTCAGCGGCGATGGCCGCAACAAGCTCGGAACGGTTCATGGTGTCCTCCTCGGACCTCAATGTGGGTGGTGAAGCGCGAAGTCGTCCTCTGACCCCGAGCCGCATTGACGGTACCAGTACACCCGCGGGATTCCGGGCAATTCGGCACGGTGCGCCCGAAATGCACGGATGTGCGGGACGGGTCGTCCGCGAACGACGGAGGGGCATCCCGAACCCGGGATGCCCCTCGCGCGATGATGCGGAACTACCAGCTCGACTTGGTGATGCCGGGCAGCTCGCCACGGTGCGCCATGTCGCGGAACCGCACACGCGAGATGCCGTACTTGGTCAGCACACCGCGGGGGCGGCCGTCGACGGCGTCACGCGAGCGGACGCGGACCGGGGAGGCGTTGCGGGGCAGCTTCTGCAGGCCGATGCGTGCGGCCTCGCGCGACTCGTCGGTGCCGTTCGGGTCGACGAGCGCCTTCTTCAGCTCGAGTCGCTTCGCGGCGTACCGCTCGACGACAACCTTGCGCTGCTCGTTGCGCGCGATCTTGCTCTTCTTCGCCATGACTTAGCGCTCCTCGCGGAATTCGACGTGCTTGCGGATCACCGGGTCGTACTTCTTCAGCACGAGGCGGTCGGGGTCGTTGCGACGGTTCTTGCGGGTCACGTAGGTGTACCCGGTGCCCGCCGTCGACTTCAGCTTGATGATCGGACGGACGTCCTGCTGCTTGGCCATTAGATCTTCTCCCCACGGGCCAGGAGGTCCTTGACCACGGACTCGATGCCACGAGCGTCAATGACCTTGATGCCCTTCGCCGACAGGGTCAGCGTGACGTTCCGGCGAAGCGACGGCACGTAGTACGTCTTCTTCTGGATGTTCGGGTCGAACCGGCGCTTGGTGCGTCGGTGCGAGTGCGAGATGTTGTGCCCAAAGCCGGGAGTGGCTCCGGTCACCTGGCAGACGGCTGCCATGGTTCCTCCAATTTCAGCTACCGTACGGCGATCGCCGTACCCAAGGTCACTTGTCGGCACGCTGACATCCGGTGGTTCCCACGGTGAGGCTGCGGGCCCGGACGAGCGCACAAGAAGAGCGGATGGCCGCTCACACAAACCCCTAGCCTACGACGGCGAGGGGGTTGCCTGCAATTCGGCGCAAGCGGCGCACAGCCCGAACACGTCGACGACGTGCTCGGGGCGGGTGAACCCGTGGGCCGCGGCGACATCGCGCGCCCACTGCTCGACGGCGTCGGCCTCGATCTCGACGGTGAGGCCGCAGCTGCGGCAGATGAGGTGGTGATGGTGGCTGCCGGGGGTGCAGGCGCGGTAGAGCGCCTCGCCGTCCTGCTGCAGCGAGTCGGCCTCCCCCTCCTCGGCCAGGTCGGCGAGCGCGCGGTAGACGGTGGCGAGCCCGATGCTCGACCCGCCCTCGCGGAGGCTCGCGTGCAGCGCCTGCGCGCTAACGAATCCGTCGTTGTCGGCCAGGGCGGCGCGCACCGCCTCGCGCTGCCAGGTATTGCGCTTCATCGCAGGGCTCCCGCGCGACGGCCGATGAGGCGGCAGACCAGGTAGATCGCGAACGAGATGGTGGTGATGTACGGGCTGATCGGCAGCGAGCCGCCGATCGCGAGCAGGATGCCCCCGACGGCGGAGACGAAGCCGAACACCATGCTGAGCACGGGCACGAGCACGGGCGAGCTCGAGACCCGCAGGGCGGCGGCGGCCGGTGTGACGAGGAGGGCCATGACGAGCAGCGCGCCGATGATCTGCACCGAGACGGCGACGGTCAGCCCGAGCAGGGTCATGAACACGATGCTCAGCGCCCGGCTGGGCACGCCGCGCGCGCTCGCGACCTCGGGGTCGAGGCTGTCGAAGGTCAGCGGCCGCCAGACGACGAGCAGCGCGGCGAGCACCACGATGCTGATGCCGATCAGCAGCCCGAGCTGCGGCAGGTCGACGCTGATGATCTGCCCGGTGAGGAGGCCGAACTTGTTGCCGCTGCGCCCCGGGTAGAGGGCGAGGAAGAGGATGCCCAGCCCGAGCCCGAAGGGCATGAGCACCCCGATGATCGAGTTGCGGTCGCGGGCCTTCGCGCCGAGCACCCCGATGAGCGCGGCGGCGACGAGCGAGCCGACGATCGAGCCGCCCACGACGTTGAGTCCGAGCAGCAGCGCGGCGGCTGCCCCGGCGAACGACAGCTCGCTGATGCCGTGCACGGCGAACGCCATGTCGCGCTGCATGACGAAGACGCCGACGAGTCCGCCGACGATGCCGAGCACCGCCGCGGCGATGATCGAGTTCTGCACCAGGGCGAGCAGCTGCAGATAGGTGGCCGGGTCGACGGTGATCATGCCGACTCCTCGTGGTGGTGCCCGGTCTCGGGCACGCCGACGACCACGATGCGGCCGTGCGAGCGGAACACCTCGACCGGCGTGCCGTACAGGCGGGTGAGCACCTCGCTGCGCAGCACCTCGTCGGGGGTGCCGACCGTGAACCGGCCCTGGGCGAGGTAGAGCACCCGATCGACCATGCCGAGCACGGGGTTGATGTCGTGCGTGACGAAGACCACGGCGGTGCCGTGCTCGCGCCGGCGCACATCGATGAGCTCGCTGACCGCCCGCTGGTGGTGCAGGTCGAGGCTCATGAGCGGTTCGTCGCACAGCAGCAGGGTGGGGTCGTCCGCGAGCGACTGCGCAACCCGGAGCCTCTGCTGCTCGCCCCCCGAGAGGCTGCCCAACGGGCGGTCGGCATAGTGCTCGGCGCCGACGGAGGCGAGCAGAGCATCCACCCGAACACGATCACCGCGCGTCGAGATCGGCGGGCCCCAACGGGTTCCGTTGACACCGAGCGCCACCATGTCGCGGCCGCGCAGCGGGGTTCCGGGCGCGGCGATCTTCTGCTGGGGGATATACCCGATGCGGCGGTGACCACGGTGCGCAGGGTGCCCGCCGACGAGCACCGTGCCCGCGTCGAGCTTGCGCTCGCCGAGCATGGCCCGCAGCAGGCTCGTCTTGCCCGTGCCGTTGCCGCCGAGCACGGCGATGAACTCGCCGGCCTGCACGTCGAGGTCGAGTCCGCTCCAGAGCTCGCGGTCGCGCACGCGCAGCGCCCCGCCGCGGATGCTCAGCACGGGGCTGCGCACCGGGTCGGGGCCGTGCGCGCTGCGCTCGGACGCGTCGGAGTCGGAGGTCACGGGGTCGTCAGCGCCTCCGCGACCGCCTCGATGTTCGCGCGCATCCACGACACGTAGTCTTCCCCCTCCGGGAGGGTTTCGACGAACGAGACCACCGGGATACCCGCCGCCTCGGCCGCGGCGCGCACCCGCTCGGTCTCGGGGCTCGCGGTCTGCTCGTTGTAGGCGAGCAGACGCACCTCGCCCGAGTCGATGAGGTCGAGGATCTCCTGCAGCGCGAGCGGGGGCACGTCCGCACCCTCCTCGATCGCCTCGGTGAAGTCGGAGGGCGTCTCGTCGTCGAAGCCCAGCTCGGCGAGCAGGTACTCCGGAACCGTCTCGGTCTTCGCCACAACACCGCCGCCGAGGGTCGCGGCGGTCTCGTCCAGGAGCGCCTCGACCTGCTCGAGCTCGGCGAGGAAGGCGGCGAGGTTCTCGTCGAAGACGGCGGCGTTGTCCGGGTCGAGCGTGCCGAGCTCGGCCGCGATCGCCTCGGCGACATCGCCCATCAGGTGCACGTCGTACCAGACGTGCTCGTTGACGCGGCCGGCATGGCTGTGGCCGTCGTCCTCGCTGTGGGCATCATCGCTGTGCGCCTCATCGCCGTGGGCCTCGTCGCCGTGCGCCTCGTCGCCGTGCGGCTCATCCTCATGGCTGTGGGCGTCCTCGCCCTCGGCGAGCACGCCGCCGATGACGACGGCGCTGAGCACGACGGCCTCAGTGCCCGAGCCCTCGACGAGCAGGTCGATGAAGGGGTCGTAGCCGCCGCCGTTCTCGATCACGAGGTCGGCGGTCGAGATCAGCAGCTGGTCCTGCGCGCTCGCCTCGTAGCTGTGCGGGTCGATCGTCGGCGAGTCGATGATGCTCGTGACGGCCGCGGCGTCGCCCGCGATGGCGGCGGCGATGTCGCCGTAGACGTTGGTCGAGGCGACGATCGAGAGGCCATCGGTCTGGGCCGGAGCCGGAGCGGCGCAGCCGGTCAGGGCGAGCCCGGCGGCGGATGCGACGAGCAGGGCAGGAAGAGCACGGCGGGTCGAGGTCATGGCTCGATCGTAGGCCTTATCGAGAACGATTGTCAAAACGGTTCTCAATAAGGAGCACGCGACTCACGGCGCGCCCCGGGCCTGGTTCAGGATGCTCCGCTACCGTTCCCGGCATGTCGAACCGGCCCCTCATGCTCGCCCTGACCGGGCTGCACCGCGCCGTGCTGCGCATGACCGGCCAGCGTCTCGGCCGTCGGCTCGGCAGCATGCCCGTCATCGAGCTGACCACGACCGGACGCAGCTCGGGGTTGCCCCGCACCGCGCTGCTCACCGTGCCCGCCCGCGACCCCGGGTCGGGGGCGCTGATCGTGATCGCGAGCCGCGGCGGAGACGACCTGCAGCCCGCGTGGTACCTCAACCTCGTGGCCGAGTCGCGCGTGCTCGTCGCGGCACCGGGCGAGCATCCGCGCCCCTACCGGGCCCGCACCGCCGACCCGGACGAACGGGCCCGCTGGTGGCCGGAGGCCGTCCGGGCGTACCGCGGCTACGCGCAGTACCAGCGGGGCACGAGCCGCGAGATCCCGGTCGTCATCCTCGAGCCGGCGGCGGCGGACTAGTCGAGCAGCAGCGCCGGCTCCTCGATGACCGAGGCGACGTCGGCGAGGAAGCGGCTGGCGACGTCACCGTCGACCACGCGGTGGTCGAACGAGCCGCCGAGCGTCGTGACGAAGCGCGGCCGCACCTCGCCGTCGACCACCCACGGCTTCTGCTTGATGGTGCCGAGCGCGACGATGGCGACCTCGCCGGGGTTAAGGATCGGCGTGCCGGTGTCCATGCCGAAGACGCCGATGTTCGTGATCGTGATCGTGCCGTCGGCCATGTCGGCGGGCTGCAGCTTGCCGTCGCGCGCGGTGATCGTCATCGCCTCGATCGCCTGGGCGAGCTCGCGCAGGCTGAGGTCCTGCGCGTTCTTGATGTTCGGCACGACGAGCCCGCGGGGGGTGGCGGCGGCGAACCCGAAGTTCACGTAGTGGTGCACGATGATCTCGGTGTCGGTCCAGGTCGAGTTGACCGTGGGGTTGCGGCGCACCGCCCACATCATCGCCTTCGCCATGATCAGCAGCGGCGACACCTTGATGCCGGCGAAGTCGGGGCTCGCCTTGAGGCGCTTGACGAACTCCATCGTGCGCGTCGCGTCGACGTCGACGAACACGCTGACGTGCGGCGCGCTGAACGCGCTCTTCACCATGCCCGCGGCGATCGCCTTGCGCACGCCCTTGACCGGGATGCGGTCCTCGCGCTCGCTCGGCCAGGCCGGCGTCTGGATGTTGCGGAACACGCTCGCCTGCTGCGCGTGCCGGATCACATCGTCGCGGGTGATCTCGCCGGCGAGGCCCGTGGCGGTCACCTGCGCGAGGTCGACGTCGAGGTCCTTCGCCAGCTTGCGGATCGGCGGCTTCGCGATCACGGGCACCGACTGCGCGACGGGCACCGAGGTCGGGCGCGGCGCCGCCGCGACCGACGATGCGGCGGGGGCGGCGGATGCGGGGC
>JAIWOM010000059.1 GCA_020216895.1 Microcella sp. | reverse complement strand
GGCGCGGCGTTCGCGCGGCTGCGCGGCCGACGGGGGCGCCGGGCGGCGGCCAGCATCCCCGACCCCATCATCATCGCGCCGGAGGAGGCACCCGAGGCGATCATCATGGGCGACGAGAACAAGCTGCGGCAGGTGATCACGAACCTGATGGGCAACGCCGTGCGGTTCTCGCCGAGCGGGTCGCCGATCGAGCTCGTCGTCGGCGTCGATGCCGCGGCCGGCACCGCCTCGATCGCGGTCGTCGACCACGGCGACGGGATCCCCGACCAGCTGAAGAAGAAGATCTTCGAGCGGTTCTTCCGCGCCGACTCGTCGCGAGCCCGCGACACGGGGGGCTCGGGCCTCGGCCTGTCGATCGTCGCCTCGATCGTCGGCCTGCACCGCGGCCGCGTCGACGTGCTCGACACCCCCGGGGGCGGCGCGACCTTCCGCGTCACGATGCCGCTCGCCGAGCCGACCGACGACCTCGTCGAGGCTGACGACGACGGCGCGAGCGTCCTCCCCAGCGCTCCCTCCGCGCCGGATGCTCCCCCGTCGTCACCCGCCTCCCCCGGCTCCGCGCCCACGGCGTAGCGTCGCCGCGGCGCCGGGCGAGTGCCCCGGCCCGGGAGGAGACCACCATGACGCGCTACCAGGTCGACAGCGAGGCCGTCATCGCCGCCACCGCCGCCACCCGCGGCTCGATCGGGCGCCTGCAGTCGGAGGCCGCGGTGCTGCAGGGCACCCTGACGGGCCTGCAGAGCACCTGGAGCGGCTCGGCCGCGAGCGCCTTCCAGGGCCTCGTCGCCGAGTGGACGGCCGCCTACCAGCGTGTCGAGCAGACGCTCACCGCCATGAACGAGGCGCTCGCGCACGCCGGCCAGGGCTACGCGGAGGTGGAGGCGCAGGCCGCGCGCCTGTTCCTGCGCTAGGCGCAGGAACCAGTAGGCACATCCTGCGCTAGGCGCAGGAACCAGTAGGCACATCCTGCGCTAGGCGCAAGAAGGCTCGGCCTACGCTAGGCGCAAGCACCAAGAGGCACATCCTGCGTTGATGCCCGCCTAGGCTTCTCGGGTGAGCACTGAGCCCTTCGCCTTCGACCCCGCGATCGTCGCCGGGGTGCTGCACCACATGAACGATGACCACGCGGACGACAATCTGCTGTTCGCCCGAGCGTTCGGCGACCCGGCCGCATCGACCGCCCGCATGGTCGGGGTCGATGGCGACGGCGGCGACTGGCTGTTCGCGGTCGGCGACGGCCCCGAGCAGCCGCTGCGCCTGCCGTGGCGCGAGCCCATCAGCGAGCGTCCGCAGATCCGGCAGGAGATCGTCGCGCTCTACGACCGGGCCTGCGCCGCGCTGGGCATCGAGCCGCGACCGCACGACTGAAGCCAGCGAGCGGCAGCACGGCGGGCGAGAACACCGCGGGCGGGGCACAGCCGTTCCTGGGCTGTTCGTGACCTCCGGGCCTGGTGCGACGGCGGGGCAATCGGTAAGGTAAGCCTTACCTATCCCCCAGGAGCACGCATGACCGCCACCACCGACGCCCCCGCCCCGACCGCCGAGGTCATCCCCTTCTCGCGCCTCGTCCGCGAGCGCAGCAGCGGCAGCCACCGCGACAGCGAGGGCGCGGGCTTCATGCACGGCCTGCTGAAGGGCGAGGCCACCCGCGACGACTACATCGCCCTGGTGTCGCAGCACTGGGCCATCTACGAGGCCCTGGAGGGCGTGGAGCCCGCGATGCGCGAGGTCGCGCTCGTGGCTCCGTTCCTCTCGCCCGCCCTCACGCGGCTGCCCGCGCTCGAAGCCGACCTGGCCTTCCTGATCGGCGACGACTGGCGCGAGCAGCTGCAGCTCATGCCGGCGACGATGGCCTACGCGGCGCGCATCCGCGAGGTCGCCGCCACCTGGCCGGCCGGCTACATCGCCCACCACTACACGCGCTACCTGGGCGACCTCTCGGGCGGCCTGCACATCGGCCGCGTCATCGGGCGGCAGTTCGGCTTCGAGACGAACGGCATCGGCTTCTACCTGTTCGACGACATCGCCGACCCCACCGCATTCAAGGATGCGTACCGGAGCCAGCTGGACGCCGCACCCTGGGCGCCCGGCGAGCAGGAGCGTGTCGTCGACGAGGTGCTGCGCGCCTACGACTTCAACACGCGCATCTTCGAGCAGTTGAGCGCCCGCACCGACGCCGCCTGAGCCGCGCGGTCGTGCGGCCGGGGCCCGCATCCCGCCGCTTGGACGAACGACGGAGACAGACGGATGGAACAGCCCGTTCATGCCGATGTCGGCGCCTGGAACGGCCTGTCTCCGTCGTTGCTCCGGGGGATCGCGGCAACGAACGACGAAGGGCGGCTCCCCCGGAGGGGAGCCGCCCTGACGTTTCGGCGAGAGGCCTGGACTAGAAGTCCATGCCGCCGCTCGGGTCGCCCATCGGGGCCGCGTTCTTCTCGGGCTTGTCGGCGACGACGGCCTCGGTGGTGAGGAAGAGGCCGGCGATCGAGGCCGCGTTGAGCAGCGCCGAGCGGGTCACCTTCACCGGGTCGGCGATGCCAGCACCGAGCATGTCGACGTACTCGCCGGTGGCCGCGTTGAGGCCGTGACCGACCTCGAGGTGGCGCACCTTGTCGGCGACGACGCCGGGCTCGAGGCCCGCGTTGAGGGCGATCTGCTTCAGCGGAGCGTCGATCGCGACCTTCACGATGTTCGCGCCGGTCGCCTCGTCACCGGTGAGGCCGGTGATCTCGGCCGACTCGAACGCGAGCTTGCCGGCCTGGATGAGGGCGACGCCACCACCGGCGACGATGCCCTCCTCGACGGCGGCCTTCGCGTTGCGCACGGCGTCCTCGATGCGGTGCTTGCGCTCCTTGAGCTCGACCTCGGTGGCCGCACCCGCCTTGATGACGGCGACGCCGCCAGCGAGCTTGGCGAGGCGCTCCTGCAGCTTCTCGCGGTCGTAGTCCGAGTCGGTGTTCTCGATCTCGGCGCGGATCTGCTTGACGCGACCGGCGATCGCCTCGGCGTCGCCCGCACCCTCGACGATGGTCGTCTCGTCCTTGGTGATGACGACCTTGCGAGCGCGGCCGAGCAGGTCGAGGGTGGCGTTCTCGAGCTTGAGACCGACCTCCTCGCTGATGACCTGGCCACCGGTGAGGATCGCGATGTCCTGCAGCATGGCCTTGCGGCGGTCACCGAAGCCGGGGGCCTTGACGGCGACCGACTTGAAGATGCCGCGGATCTTGTTGACGACGAGCGTGGCCAGGGCCTCGCCCTCGACGTCCTCGGCGATGATGAGCAGCTGCTTGCCGCTCTGGATCACCTTGTCGACGACGGGGAGGAGGTCCTTGATGGCCGAGATCTTGCCGTTGACGATGAGGATGTACGGGTCCTCGAAGACCGCCTCCTGGCGCTCCGGGTCGGTGACGAAGTACGCCGACAGGTAGCCCTTGTCGAAGCGCATGCCCTCGGTCAGCTCGAGCTCGGTGCCGAAGGTGTTCGACTCCTCGACGGTGACGACGCCCTCCTTGCCGACCTTGTCGATGGCCTCGGCGATGAGAGCGCCGATCTCGGGGTCGGCGGCGGAGATGCTCGCGGTCGCCGCGATCTCCTCCTTGGTCTCGACCTCCTTGGCGCTCTTCAGCAGCTCGGCCGAGACGGCCTGGGTGGCCTTCTCGATGCCGCGCTTGAGGCTGATCGGGTCAGCACCGGCAGCGACGTTGCGGAGGCCCTCGCGGACGAGCGCCTGGGCGAGCACGACCGAGGTCGTGGTGCCGTCACCGGCGACGTCGTCGGTCTTCTTGGCGACCTCCTTGACGAGCTCGGCACCGATCTTCTCGAACGGGTCGTCGAGCTCGATCTCCTTGGCGATCGACACGCCGTCGTTGGTGATGGTGGGGGCGCCCCACTTCTTCTCGAGGACGACGTTGCGGCCGCGCGGGCCCAGCGTGACCTTGACGGCGTCGGCCAGCGTGTTGAGGCCGCGCTCGAGACCGCGGCGGGCCTCCTCGTCGAAAGCGATGATCTTTGCCATGTGTCTCTCGTCCCTCCCGGACGTGTCACGTACGGTAGCTCTTGGCACTCACAGAGCGTGAGTGCTAAACGATTCTGGCACTCGGAGCAGGCGAGTGCAAGCCGCGCGGGCGGCACCCGCGCCGCGGTGGCACGACGGCGGCGCCCGGCTCGCAGCACCGGGTGCGGCGACGGATGCTCTACCGGTACGTGGCCGAGCCGTCGAGCGGCACGAGCTCGACCCAGGTGTTGCCCGGCGCGAGCCGCACGGCGACGCCCTGCCGGTCGAGGATGCGGATCGGCGCGGTCATCGAGGCCTTCGACCACGTGGCGCGGACGGTCGCGCCGCCCGTCGAGACCCAGGCCTCACCCTTGCCGATGAGCTTCGTGGTCGGGATGCCCGAGATGACCTGCACGGGCACGCGGAGCACGACGACGTTGACGGCGGTGAGCGCGTTGCCCTGGGCATCCGTGTCGGCCGCCCCGCCGGTCTGGAACCGCACCCAGCGCTCGGTCTCGGCCTTCCAGCGCCACGAGGGGGTGCTCCAGCCGCCGAAGACCAGGTCGATGCGGCTGGTCGGCGAGCCCTCCTTGGTGGCGGTCGCCGAGGCGATGCTCTCGGAGAACGCGAACTGCTGCGCGGGCGGCTCGAGCTCGCTGTGCTGAGCGATCACCTGGGGTGCGCGCACGAGCACGTTATGCGGGGCGAAGGCGTTGTCGCCGCGGAAGAACGTGTCGGCGGTGTCGGCCTGGCCGTGGATGGCGTTGACGACGGGGGCGGCGCGCATCATCTCGACGAACCGGTACTGCCCGCCCGAGTAGGCGACGATGCCGCCGAGCGGCGAGATGATGTCCGGATCCATCGGGCGGATCGACCGCACCGGGCCGATGAGGTCGGGCACGTCCGAGTGCCAGACCGCGACGTACCGGGTGAGGCCGCCCTCGACGAGCTCCTCGTACACGATGTCGGTGCGCTCGAGCCCGATCTGCGGGCGCGCGGCGGGGTGGTTGTCGACCTTCGCGGCGAGCGAGGGCTCGGTGAGACTGCCGACGGCGACCTGCTCGCCGGTGAGCGGTGCGATGTCGTAGGGCTCGGGCGGCACGTAGGTCGAGACGTACGTCTCCGTGGGCGTGGGGCTCGGCATGGGCGGCGGCTCGGCGGCGCATCCCGTGACGGCGACGGCCACCGCCCCGACGAGCGCGACCGACCGCGACCATCGATGGCTGCGGGCTGCGCTCCGGCTCATGTCGGCCACTGTAACCCCCGGCTCGCGTCCTGCGGCAGAACGCGGCGGAGCGTCAGGCGACCTGGACGCCCTCGGCCTGCGGCCCCTTCGAGCCGGTGCCGATCTCAAAGGTGACCGTCTGGCCCTCCTCGAGCACCTTGTAGCCGGGCATGTCGATGCCGCTGTAGTGGACGAAGACGTCGCCTTCGCCGTCGGTGCGGGTGATGAAGCCGAAGCCCTTCTCGGCGTTGAACCACTTGACGGTCCCCTGGGGCATGGTGGAGCTCCTCGCAGAACGGTTGTGCGGCGAGAATACGGGGCGGCGGGCCGCACGGTGAAGGGCTCGAGGGCAGCGTCAACAGACTCGTTACCGCCCCGAAACGCGGGCGTAACGCACGGCCCACCTCCGGGCCCGCATGCCGCCGCCGCGGGACGATGCCGGTCAGCCGCCCGTCAGCCGCCGGCGACGGCGGCGAAGTCGGCGCCCAGCACGATCGTGATGGGGGCGCCCGGGAAGGCGTCGGACTGCTCGATCGTGCCCGCTCCGAGCAGCGCCACCATGCCGGCGGCCACCCGCTCGAGCGCGGGGTCGCTGTAGAACACGACCGTCTCCTCGATGTCGGTCTGCGCGGCGGCCGTGACCGTGCCGACCCGCCAGCCGGGGTCGACGATGAGGCCGCGCGCCGTGGCGCCGAGACCGTCGACCGCGGTGCCGTTGAGCACCGTGATCGTGAAGCCGTCGGGCAGCTCGGCCTCTGCCGGGTCGGTGATCGGCTCGATGGTGGCGGTCGGCGAGGGCGTCGCCGTCGGGGTCGGCATGGGCTCGGCGGTGCCGAAGCCGGGGATCTCGAAGGTCACGCGGTCGGTGATTGTGGAGAGCAGGTAGAGCCCGAGCACCACGAGCAGGCCGCTGGCGAGCGCGGCCCAGGCCGTGGCGACCCACGCGCCGCGGCGCGAACGCGGGGCACGGTGGGCGCCGACGCGCCCCAGGGATGCGGGGACCTCGTCGAAGCGGTCGCGGGGGAACTCGGCCATCGTGATGATGCCTTCCGGAGGGTGGTGGTGTCAGGCAGCGCCGGGGGCGCCCGCACGTCGGGTGCGGCGCCGTCGCGCGCGATCGTCGCGCACGTCGCGCAGCCGTCCCACGAGAACGGGGTCGTACCGCACGGCGACATCGGTGTCGATCACGGCGTTCAGAACCTGATAGTAGCGGGCCGCGGTCCACCCGAACTCGCGGCGGATGCTGAGCTCCTTGGCTCCGCTGTGGCCCCACCACGCGCGCTCGAACTCGAGCACGCGCTGCGCGCGCTCGTCGAGGGGCTCGGCGGGGGCATCCACAGCGTCGAGGGTACGCGGCCGGGACCTTCGGCCCTGGATGGCTCGCGGCGGCTCGGGCAGGCTCGCAGGGGCGCTCATCCTCCCCACAGGGGAGCAGGTTAGGCTTGCCTAACTCACCGAGCACGCCCTGTGCCGCTCCCCGCGCCGCCGAGCGGCGCACCGACCGACCGGACCCCGATGACCCGCCGCACCGCTCTCGCCCTGCCCGCAGCCCTCGCACTCGTCGCGCTGCTCGCCGGGTGCGCCGTGGCCGCACCGGAGGCGACGAGCGAGCCCACCGCACCGGTCGGGCCGCGGGTTCCCCTGAGCGAGCTCGTGGTGAGCGACGACCCCCGGTCGCTGACCGGCCCCTCGACGGCCCTCATCGCCGACGCCGCGATCGAGCCCATCACGACCGACCCCGCCCAGAGCCTGCCCGCGACCATCGTCTCGCGCGACCTCGACGGCGACCGCGAGGTCACCGTCACCGACACCAGCCGGATCCTGCCGCTGGACATCGCCGGCTCGATCGCCGCGACCGTCTTCGCTCTAGGGTTCGGCGACTCGGTGATCGGCCGCGACATCTCGACGACCTTCCCGGAGGCCGAGGGCCTGCCGATCGTCACCAGCAGCGGCCACGCGATCAACAGCGAGGCCGTGCTGGCCCTGCGACCCTCGATCGTCATCACCGACGGCACCGTCGGGCCGACCGACGTGGTGCTGCAGCTGCGCGATGCCGGCGTGACGGTCGTCTACGTTGATGCGGAGCCGGGGCTCTCCGCCCCCGCCGAGCTGGCCCGCCAGGTGTCGGCCGCGCTCGGCGCCCCGGAGGCCGGCGAGCTGCTCGCCGAGCGGCTCGACGGCGAGATCGACGACGTCGTGACCGCGATCGAGGGCATCCGCCCGGAGGATCCGTCGGACCGCGTGCGCATCCTGTTCCTCTACCTGCGCGGCGCCTCGGGCATCTACTACCTGTTCGGCGAGGAGTCGGGAGCGGACGAGCTCATCACAGCGCTCGGCGGCATCGATGTGGCCGGCGAGATCGGCTGGCAGGGCCTGCGGCCGATGACCGATGAGGCGCTCATCGCGGCGAACCCCGACCTGATCCTCGTGATGACCGCGGGTCTGGAGAGCGTCGGCGGCGTCGACGGTCTGCTCGCCGAGAAGCCCGCCGTGGCGCTCACCCGCGCCGGCGAGGCGCGCCGTTTCGTCGACATGGCCGACGGCGAGGTGCTGAGCTTCGGGCCGCGCACGCCCGCGGTGCTCGACGCGCTGGCGAGGGCAATCTATGCGCCCTGAGGCGCATAGAAGACAAGCACAGCACGCCCTGCTCTAGACCCAGCCCCTTTGAGACGCGACCCAACGCTCGATCCGCTCCCCGTGCGGCGACACGACCGCGAGCGGCTCCCCGTCGCGGCTGAGCAGGAAGTCCCCGTCCTCCCCCGGTAGCACGGTCTCCGCCGCAGCCGCCAGGTCGGGCAGCACCGCTCGGCCGTCGAGCGAGATCCAGTGGTGGGCCAGCTCGCCGACCGCGGAGGCGAATCGCGCGCGGTCGGCCGGGCTGAGGTAGACGAGCACCGCCGGGCTCGCGACGACGAGCGTCGCCCCGGCGGGAGCCTGCGCGCAGGCGCT
>JAIWOM010000058.1 GCA_020216895.1 Microcella sp. | reverse complement strand
CCGAGCGCGGCGGCAGGTAGCCGGCGAGGGTGGCGCCGGCGACCCGGCGCAGGCCGGACTCGCCGACCAGGTCGACGCGCGAACCGGCGGGGGCGGTGAGCGTGAGCTCCGCATCCGTGCCGTCGAGACCGAGACGATCGGCGACGATCACCGCGTCGCCCATGGTCTCGGCCCACGCACGGTGCTCGCGGTGGTGCCGGAGCTTCTCGCCCTCGACATCGAGGTCGGGCAGCGCCCGGTCGAGCGAGCGCGGGAACCACCAGGCGGCACGCCCGAACAGGGTCATGAGCGCGGGCCCGAGGGTCATGCGCACCAGGAAGGCGTCGATCGCGATGCCGACGGCGAGGCTGAGGGCGATCGGCTTGATGAGCCCCGCCCCCTCGGGCACGAAGGCGGCGAAGACGAAGAACATGATGAGGGCGGCGGCCGTGACGACGCGAGCACCGTTCGCGAAGCCGTCCTCGATCGACCGCTTCGGGTCGCCGGTGCGCACGAACTCCTCGCGCATGCCCGAGACGAGGAACACCTCGTAGTCCATCGCGAGGCCGAACAGCACGGCCATGAGGATGATCGGCATGAAGCTGAGGATCGGCCCGGGCTCGGCGTGCAGCAGTTCCGCACCCCAGCCCCACTGGAAGACGGCGACCGTGACACCCATGGCGCTGCCGACCGAGAGGAGGAACCCGAGCGCGGCCTTCACCGGCACGAGCACCGAGCGGAAGACCGCCATGAGGAGGATGACCGACAGGCCCACGACGACGAGCCCGAAGGGGATGAGCGCACCGGTGAGGCGGGTCGAGATGTCGATGCCGACCGCGGTGACGCCCGTCACAGCAAGCGGGGTGCCGAACTCGGCCTCGATGCGCTCACCGGCCGAACGCAGGTCGGCGACGACGACCTTGGTCGCGGGGTCGTCGGGCGCGGTCTCCGGAGCGACCTGGAAGATCGCGGTCTCGAGGCCCGGCGACGGGATGCCCGGGCTGACGCTCGCCACGCGGTCGACCTGCTCGAGCTCGGTGCGGATCGCCGCGAGGTCCTCGAGGATGTCGGTCGTCTGCGTGATGTCGAGCGTGACGAGGAGCGGGCCGGCCGTGCCGGGGCCGAAGCCCTCGGCGATGAGGTCGTAGGCCTCGCGCTGGGTCGAACCGGCGGGCTCGCTGCCACCGTCGGGCAGGTTGAGATCGAGCGAGAAGGCGGGGATCGACAGCACGCCGAGGAGGGCGACGACGGAGACGCTCGTCACGATCGGGCGCTTCATCACCCCGCGCACCCAGCGACGGCCCATGGTCGGGGCGCTCGCGGCAACGGGGTGGGCGCGCTGCCAGGCGCGCGAGCCCTCCTTCGGCGCGAGCTTCGCCCCAGCGGTGGCCACGAGGGCGGGCAGCAGCGTCACGGCCGCGGCGATGGCGACGAGCACAGCGAAGGCGGCGCCGACGCCCATGACGGAGAGGAAGGGCACGCCGACGACGAGCAGACCGAGGAGGGCGATGATGACGGTGGCTCCCGCGAACACGACCGCGCTGCCCGCCGTGCCGGTGGCGACGGCCGCCGACTCCTCCGGGGCCATCCCCTGGGCCAGCTGGGCGCGATGGCGCGACAGGATGAACAGGGCGTAGTCGATGCCGACCGCGAGCCCGATCATCACGGCCAGCAGCGGCGCCGAGCTCGACACCGGCAGGAAGGCCGCGAGGGCGAGGATGCCGCCGACGACGATGCCCACCCCGATGATCGCCGAGGCGAGCGGCATCCAGGCCGGGCGCAGCGAGCCGAAGGTGATGACGAGCACGGCGCCGGCGAACAGCACGCCGAGCACCTCGGTGACCGTCAGGCCGACGGTGGTGTCCTGGAAGATCTGGCCGGCGAATTCGACGCGGACGTCGACGGTGTCGGCGGTCGCGACGAGCGCGGCGATGGTCTCCTCCGAGACGTCGCTCGAGGCGCCGTCGAGCTGCACGCGCACGATCGCGAGGGAGCCGTCGTCGCTGACCTGCCCGTCGGCGAACTCGTCGAAGGGGCCCAGCACCGAGTCGACGCCGTCGACCTCGGTCAAGGCATCCTGCAGCGTCGCGATCTGGTCGCGGACTCCCGCATCCGTCACCGCGGAGCCCTCGGGCGCCACGACCACCGCCTGCGCGCTCGCGCCCGACACGGCTGGGAAGAGCGCGTCGAGCTGGTCGAGCGCGATCTGCGACTCGGTGCCGGGAATGGTGAAGGTCTCGTCGGTCTGGCCGCCGAGCGCCACGGCACCGCCGAGGACGGCGGCGAGGGCGAGCAGCCATGCGACGATCACCAGCCGGGCGCGGCGGTACGACGACCGGCCGAGCCGGTAGAGCAGCGTGGCCATGGGTCTCCTCAGGCGACGGGGGTATCGGCGGGCACGAGCAGGTCGTGCAGGATCTCGAGGAGGGCGGTGCGCACCTCGTCGATCGGGATCTCGCCGTTGAGTCCCAGTCGCTCGGCGGCCGCCAGGGTGTAGGCGACACCGCCGAATGCCACGCCGAAGCGCAGCTTCTCGATGGTGGAGCCGCTGGCGAGCCGGAAGAGCTCGGCCACGCGGCGCATGAGTTCGGTGGCCCGGTGCATGACGGGCACGTCGTCGAGGGTGGCCCCCTGGTTGATGACGAGGGGGACGACCTGGCTGTGCGTGAGCAGCAGGTCGACGAAGCGCTCGACGAAGTCGGCGCGCCGGAGCACCGAGCCGCCCTCGTCGTCGATCAGCAGGCGCTCGAGATCGTCGAGCACGGGGTCGACGATCTCGGCGAGCAGCTGCTCCTTCGACGAGAAGTGGTACAGCACGCTGGCCTTCGAGGTGCCCGCCAGATCGGCGATGCGCTGCAGCGAGGTCGCCGCGTAGCCCGCGCTCGCGAACTCGTCGAGCGCGACCGCGCGCAGCTGATCGTGGAGGGGCATGCCCTCAACGCTACTGACCGATCGGCCAGCCCTCTGACCACCCGGTCAGTCTCAGAGGATGCTCTGGGCGCAGTCTCAGGCTCGCCTCTGCGGTGCGACTCGCCCCCACCGCGCGGCGCGCAGCCGCTAGCGTGGAGGCGACCTCGGGAGGCCCCATGCGCAAGTACATCCTCAACGGTGCGGTGCTCGGCGCCGCGTTCTCGGCCGTGGGCGTCATCAACGCCACCCGCACCGGCCCGCGCGACTGGCGCCTGGCCCTCATGTGGGTCAGCTGGGGCATCAACGTCGCGATCGCCGTCGGCACGGTCATCGAGGAGAGCCGCGAGCAGGACCGCCTGGCGCAGGGACTCGGGCTCGACCGGCTCGACGAGCTCGACGACTGACGCGCACGGGCACCCGCCCGCGCAGGGCCCCACGACGGGACCATCGACCCTGGGCGGCGGCGCCGCGCGGGTCTAGCCTGTGACGCGAACGGCACGGCAGCCGGCGACCACGGGGAGAGCGCATGGGCGACAGCGCAGCGGCACCGCGGCGAGCCGTGTACTTCGTCTCCGACGGCACCGCGATCACGGCCGAGACCCTCGGCAGCGCGCTGCTGGTGAGCTTCCCCACCGTGCCGCTCGACCGTCACACCATCCCCTTCGTCGACACCCCCGAGGCAGCGGCCGAGGCGGTCGCGACGATCGCGGCGACGGTCACCGATCGAGCGCGGTCGGATGCCCCTCCCCTCGTCTTCACGACCATCCGCGACCTGGCCATCCGCCAGCGGGTCGCCGCCGCCCCCGCGATCGTCATCGACCTGCTCGGCGGCCACCTGCGCGAGGTGGAGGCTGCCCTCGGCGTCTCCGCCCAGCCGGGGCGCGGCACCGT
Organism: Microcella sp.; assembly: GCA_020216895.1. GTDB lineage: Bacteria > Actinomycetota > Actinomycetes > Actinomycetales > Microbacteriaceae > Microcella. The sequence goes on along the minus strand of JAIWOM010000058.1, from coordinate 4,544 downwards.
GCACAGCCTCGGTGACCTCGACCGCTACCACGAGCGCATGTGGGCGATCGAGTATGCCATCGAGCACGACGACGGGCAGAGCCTGCGCGCGCTCGACCGCGCCCAGGTCATCCTGATCGCCCCGTCGCGCTGCGGCAAGACGCCGACCTCGATGTACCTGGCCCTGCAGCACGGCGTCGTGGTGGCGAACTACCCGCTGACCGACGACGACCTCGCCGCCGACCCGACGGGGGCGCAGCTGCCGGCACCCCTGCGCCCCCACGCCGCGCGGCTGTTCGGTCTGACGGCGAACCCTCAGCGCTTGAGCCAGGTGCGCGCGGCGCGACGGCCCGACTCGGCGTACGCCTCCGTCGCCCAGTGCACGCGCGAGGTGCGCTGGGCCGAGGCCCTCTACCGTCAGCACGGCATCCCGCACCTCGACTCGACCGACCGCTCGGTCGAGGAGATGGCGGCCGTGATCCTCGCCGCGATGCGCCGCCGCACCGCCCACCCCGAAGGAGCAGAACGATGACCGACATCCTGTGGTTCGACGAGCTGGGCATGGGCGACGTCGCCCAGGTGGGCGGCAAGAACGCCTCGCTCGGCGAGATGGTCAGCAAGCTGGGCGACCTCGGCGTGCGGGTTCCCGGCGGCTTCGCCACGACGGCGGATGCGTACCACCGCTTCCTCGCCGGCGACGGGCTGTACGACCGCATCATGCAGCTGGTGCTGCCGCTCGACGTCGCCGATGTCACCGAGCTGGCCCGCGTCGGCGCGACCATCCGGGGTTGGATCGAGCAGCAGCCGTTCCCGGCCGAGCTCGAGGCGAGCATCCGCACCGCCTACGACCGCCTGATCGCGAACGACCCCGACCCGGCCGCCGTCTCGTGGGCGGTGCGCTCGAGCGCGACGGCCGAGGACCTGCCCGACGCCTCGTTCGCCGGCCAGCAGGAGACCTTCCTGAACATCAGCGGCATCGAGAACCTGCTGCAGGCGATCCGTAGCGTGTTCGCCTCGCTGTTCAACGACCGCGCGATCGCCTACCGCGTGCACAACGGCTTCGCGCACGACGAGGTGGCGCTGTCGGCGGGCGTGCAGCGGATGGTGCGCAGCGATGTCGGCGCCTCGGGCGTCATGTTCACGATCGACACCGAGTCGGGCTTCACCGACGCCGTGTTCATCACGTCGTCGTACGGGCTCGGCGAGGCGGTCGTGCAGGGCGCCGTGAACCCCGACGAGTTCTACGTCTACAAGCCGGGCCTGCGCGCCGGGCGGCCCGCGATCCTCTCCCGCTCGCTCGGGCAGAAGGCCGTGAAGATGGTCTACGCGGGCGGCTCGAGCACCAGCACGAGCACCGTCTTCACCGATGTCGACCCGGCCGAGCGCGCGCGGTTCTCGCTCACCGACGCCGAGGTGCACGAGCTGGCCCGGCACGCCCTCACGATCGAGGAGCACTACCGCCGCGCGATGGACATCGAGTGGGCGCGCGACGGCGTCGACGGCCTGCTGTACATCCTGCAGGCGCGGCCCGAGACGGTGGTCTCGCGGCGCGAGGGCCAGGTGCTCACCCGCTACGCGATCGGCGGCGACGCGGCGGCCCGCGAGGTCGTGATCGCCGGCCGCGCGATCGGCCAGAAGGTCGGCGCGGGTCCCGTCCGGGTGCTGACGCACATCGACCGCATGAGTGAGTTCGCGGAGGGCGACGTGCTGGTCGCCGACATGACCGACCCCGACTGGGAGCCGATCATGAAGCGCGCCTCGGCCATCGTCACCAACCGCGGCGGGCGCACCTGCCACGCGGCGATCATCGCCCGCGAGCTGGGCATCCCCGCCGTGGTCGGCACGGGCACGGCGACGAGCGTCATGACCGACGGGCAGGAGGTCACCGTCTCGTGTGCCGAGGGCGACGAGGGTCGCGTCTACACGGGGCGCCTGCCGTTCGAGGTCGTCGAGACGGCGCTGGATGCGATGCCGCAGCCCCCGACGACAATCATGATGAACCTCGGCACGCCCGATCAGGCCTTCGCGCTCTCCCACCTGCCGAGCCGCGGCGTGGGGCTCGCCCGGCTCGAGTTCATCATCAACCGCCAGGTCGGCGTGCACCCCCGCGCGCTCCTCGAGCGCGACGTGCTGCCCGCAGCCCTGCAGGCGCAGGTCGATGAGCACTGGCGCGCCTACCCCTCGCCGCGCGAGTTCTTCGTCAGCCGGGTGGCCGAGGGCGTCGCGACGATAGCCGCGGCCTTCGCGCCCGAGCCGGTGATCGTGCGGCTGAGCGATTTCAAGTCGAACGAGTACGCCAACCTCGTCGGCGGCGAGCGCTACGAGCCGCGCGAGGAGAACCCGATGCTCGGCTACCGCGGCGCCTCGCGGTACGTGTCGGATGACTTCGCCGAGGCCTTCGCCCTGGAGTGCGCCGCGATGAAGCGGGTGCGCGACGACATGGGGCTGACCAACCTCGAGCTCATGGTGCCGTTCGTGCGCACCGTCGGCGAGCTCGAGGCGGTCATCCAGGCGCTCGCCGACAACGGCCTGCGGCGCGGCGAGAACGGGCTGCGCATCATCATGATGTGCGAGATCCCGTCGAACGCGCTCTCGGCCGCGGCCTTCCTCGAGCACGTCGACGGCTTCTCGATCGGCTCGAACGACCTCACCCAGCTGACGCTCGGCGTCGATCGCGACTCCGCGCTCGTCGCCGGCTCCTTCGACGAGCGCGACCCGGCCGTGCTCGCGCTGCTCGGCATGGCGATCGACGCCTGCCAGGCGGCCGGCAAGTACATCGGCATCTGCGGGCAGGGGCCGAGCGACCACGCCGACCTCGCCGAGTGGCTCGTCGACCGGGGTATCGGCTCGATGTCGCTGAACCCCGACACGCTCGTCGAGACCTGGCTGCGGCTCGCTCGGCGCTGAGCTGTGCGCCCTACGTCGTCGACCCGGTGATCGCCATGGCTCCGCCGAGGCCGATGAGGGCGACGCCGCCGGAGGCCCGCATCCCGCTCAGCCGGCGCGGGTTCGAGGCGAACCAGTCGCGGGCGGCCCCCGCCGCGATCGCGTAGACGCTGTCGCCCGCGATGCCGAGCACGAGGAAGATCGCGCCGAGCTCGAGCATCTGCAGCGTCGGGCTGCCGGCGCCGGGCACCACGAACTGCGGCAACGCGGCGACGAAGAACACGATCGTCTTCGGGTTGCTGATGCCGACGAGGAAGCTCTCGCGCAGCAGCCGCGCGGGGCGGGTCGAGATGGCCGCGACGTCCGCATCCGCCGTGGCGTGACGGTGGCGGATCGCCTGGATGCCCAGCCACACCAGCACGCCCGCGCCCACGATCTTCAGCACGGTGAACAGCACCACCGACTGCGCGACAAGGGCGCCGAGCCCGGCCGCCACGGCGATGATCTGGAGGGCGACGCCCGCCGCGTTGCCGAGCACGCTCAGCAGCGCGCCGCGCTTGCCGAGCACGAGCGCGCGGCCGATGACGAACAGCACGCTCGGCCCGGGGATGGCGATGATGACGATCGCCGCGACGACGAAGGCGAAAAGCTCGGGCAGTGGCACCATCGCGCTCACACCTGCCAGGGCAGCAGCAGGCCGATGAGGACGAAGAACCCGCCGGTCACGCGGTTGAACCAGCGCCCGGCGCGGGCGAGCAGCGGCTGCAGCGTCTGCGACAGCGCGGCGACGGTCAGCTCGAAGACGATCTCGATGGCGATGAAGGTGCCCGCCATGGCAGCGAACTGCACCACGAGGTCGACGGCCGGGTCGATGAACTGCGGCAGGAAGGCGACGAAGAACAGGATGCCCTTGGGGTTCGTGACCGCGGCGAGGAAGCCCTGCTGCCACAGCGACCACGGCGACGCCGTCGGCCGCTCGCCGTCGGCCGCGACCGTGATGGCCGGCGCCCGCCACACCTGGATGCCGAGGAACACCAGGTAGGCGCCACCCACCCACTTGAGCACGGTGAGCACCTCGGGAACTGCCGTCAGCAACGCCCCGATCCCGAACATCGACACCGCGATCACGACCGCGAACCCGACCGCGCCGCCCAGCACCGTGAAGGTGGTGCGCCGCACCCCGTAGATGGCGCCGTGCGTCAGCGCGAGCAGCCCGTTCGGCCCCGGCGTGAGCGACAGCCCGAGCGCGGCGAGGGCGAAGACGAGCCAGATCTCAAGCTGCACGGCACCAGTCTGGTGCACCGGGGGAGGTGCGACGACCGCTCCGCGTGCGCACGCGCGCCGCACGCGGCGGCCGACGGCGGAAAGCGAAAGGCCCCGCGCTGGCGAGAGCAACGGGGCCGTTCGTACACCCCCCGGGACTTGAACCCGGAACCCACTGATTAAGAGTCAGTTGCTCTGCCAATTGAGCTAGAGGTGCTCGGTCGAAACGTGGCCGACCAGTCGCCCATACTACGCGGCAGGATCCCCTTTGGCCAAACCGGGGGCCGCGGCCGGTCGCCGGCCGTGCTCGCGGCGCGCATCGGCATAGTGCTGCCGCAGCTGCTCCCCCAGGCTGTGCCAGGTCCGGTGGGCGACCGCGTCGCGCGCGGCCACCGCGAACGCGGCCCGTTTGCGGT
>JAIWOM010000057.1 GCA_020216895.1 Microcella sp. | reverse complement strand
GCCCTGCCGCGTGCTCGTGTCGACGACCGGTCGCGCCGTGCGCGTCGAGCTCGCCGACGGGGCGCCGATCGCGGCACCGAGCCGCCGCAGCAAGCACGACGCGATCCTCGCGGCGGTCGACTCGACGACCCGAGGCGACCTCGTCGCCGTGACGTCGAAGGGCCGGTTCGTGCGGTTCACGCCCGTCGACTTGCCGAGCGTTCCCGCGACCTCGGTGCAGCTCGCGGCGGGCGCCCGCCTGCGCGACTACCTGGGGCTCACCGACGCCAAGGAGCGCGTGGTCACGATCATCGACCCTGCCGGCGCGACCCCGCTCGCTCTCGGCACCCGGCAGGGCGTCGTCAAGCGCGTCACGACCGACGCCTGGCCGTCGCGTCCCGACGGTGAGGTGATCGCCCTCAAGCCCGGCGACGAGGTCGTCGGCGCGGCCCCGGCGGCCGATGACGACGAGCTGGTGTTCATCACGACGGATGCCCAGCTGCTGCACTTCGCGGGCGACCAGGTGCGCCCCCAGGGTCTCGCGGCCGGGGGCATGGCCGGCATCAAGCTCGGTGCGGGCGCATCCGTGCTGCACTTCGGGGTCGTCCGCGGTGAGGGCGTCGCGGTCGTGACGGTGTCCGGCTCCACGCAGACCATCGCCGGTGCTGACCCGGGGCGGGCGAAGGTCTCCGACTTCGAGCAGTTCCCCGGCAAGGGGCGCGCGACCGGCGGCGTTCGCTGCCACGCCTTCCTCAAGGGCGAGGACGTGCTCCAGCTCGCCTGGGCGGGCGCGCACCCCCTCGCGGTCGGCGCCGATGGTTCGAGCCGCACGCTGCCCGAGGGCGGCGCCCGGCGCGACGCCTCCGGCACCCTCCTCGATTCCCCGCTCGGCTCGGTCGGCACGCCGATCGCCTGAGACTGGTTCGGAACGGCCCCGCCATCGGGCGGGATCAGACGTCGATGCGGTCGCGATCGAGGCCCTGGCCGGCGACGATGAAGTCCTTGCGCGGAGCGACGTCGTTGCCCATCAGCAGCTCGAACACGCGCGAGGCCGCCTCGGCGTCGGTCACCCGCACCCGGCGGAGGGTGCGGTGGGCCCGGCTCATCGTGGTGTCGGCGAGCTGGTCGGCATCCATCTCACCGAGGCCCTTGTAGCGCTGGATCGGATCCTGGTAGCGCTTGCCCGCCTTCTTGAGCGCGGCGAGCACGCCCTGCAGCTCGGCCTCGCTGTAGGTGTAGATCGTCTCGTTCGGCTTCGAGCCGGGGTTCATGACAACGACGCGGTGCAGCGGCGGCACAGCGGCGAAGACCCGGCCGGCGTCGATCATCGGTCGCATGTACCGGAAGAACAGGGTGAGCAGCAGGGTGCGGATGTGCGCGCCATCGACGTCGGCGTCGCTCATGATGATGACTTTGCCGTAGCGCGCCTGCTCGAGGTCGAAGGTGCGGCCGGAACCCGCGCCGATCACCTGGATGATCGACGCGCACTCGGCGTTGCTCAGCATGTCGCTGACCGAGGCCTTCTGCACGTTGAGGATCTTGCCGCGGATCGGCAGGAGCGCCTGGAACTCGCTGTCGCGCGCGAGCTTCGCGGTGCCGAGCGCGCTGTCGCCCTCGACGATGAACAGCTCGCTGCTCTCGACATCGTTCGACCGGCAGTCGACGAGCTTCGCGGGCAGCGCCGAGCTCTCGAGCGCGTTCTTGCGCCGCTGGGTCTCCTTGTGCGTCCGGGCCGAGATGCGGCTCTTCATCTCCGCGACGACCTTGTCGAGCAGCAGCGCGGTCTGCGCCTTGTCGTCGCGCTTGCTCGAGCCGAAGCGCTCACCCAGGCCCTTCGCGACGACGGAGGCCACGATCGACCGCACCGCGGGCGTGCCGAGCACCTCCTTGGTCTGGCCCTCGAACTGCGGCTCGGGCAGGCGAACGGTGAGCACGGCGGTGAGGCCGGCGAGCACATCGTCCTTCTCGAGCTTGTCGGTGCCGGGCTTGAGCCGGCGCGCGTTCTTCTCGACCTCGGCGCGGAGGAACTTCAGCAGCCCCTGCTCGAACCCGAGCTGGTGGCTGCCGCCCTTCGGCGTCGCGATGATGTTGACGAACGAGCGGAAGGTCGTGTCGTACCCGGTGCCCCAGCGCAGCGCGAGGTCGACGGCGCACTCGCGCTCGACCTCGGTGGGCACCATGTGGCCGTTCTCCTGCAGGACGGGCACCGTCTCGGTGAAGGTGCCGATGCCGGTGATCCGCCACGTGTCCGTGAGCGGAGCATCCGGCGCCAGGAAATCGGCGAACTCGCTGATGCCGCCGTCGAACCGGAACGCCTCCGCGACCGGCTCCGCTCCGCGCTCATCGCGCACCGACAGCGTGATGCCGGGAACCAGGAAGGCGGTCTGCCGCAGACGGCCGAGCAGCTCGTCGGTGAGGAAGCTCGCTCCCTTCGTGAAGATCTGCGGGTCGGCCCAGTACCGCACGCGGGTGCCGGTCACGCCCTTCGCCACCTTCCCGATGACGCGCAGCTCGCTGCCCGAGATGAAAGGCGTGAAGGGACTGTCGGGGCTCGGCCCCGCGGGCCCGTCGTCGAACACGCCCGGCTCGCCGCGGTGGAAGGACATGGCCCAGGTTTTTCCGTCGCGATCGACCTCGACGTCGAGGCGCTCGCTGAGCGCGTTCACGACGGACGCGCCGACACCGTGCAGACCGCCCGAGGCGGCGTAGGAGCCGCCGCCGAACTTGCCGCCGGCGTGCAGCTTCGTGAACACCACCTCGACACCGGTGAGCCCGGTCTTCGGCTCCACATCGACCGGGATGCCGCGCGCACGGTCGCGCACCTCGACGCTGCCGTCCCGGTGCAGCACGAGGTCGATCTGCTCGCCGAACCCGCCCAGCGCCTCGTCGACGGCGTTGTCGATGATCTCCCACAGGCAGTGCATGAGGCCGCGGGAGTCGGTCGAGCCGATGTACATTCCCGGCCGCTTGCGCACCGCCTCGAGGCCCTCGAGAACGGAGAGGTGGCGTGCGGAGTAGTCGGAGCTGGACACGACTGCCATCGTAGGCCGCCGCTCCGACCGCCTGCCGGCCGCCACTCCGCCCTGCGCGCGCCTACGCGTTCAGCGAAATCGGGGCAGATTGACACGTCACCGTCGCACCGGTGTGGTGCAATGAACCATCAGCAGTTCCGAGACGCCAACGGAGAGCGAGGGGCATCCCATGACGCAGATCACCACCGACGACCCGACGGTCGCGACGGCGCCTCTCACCGCGCTCGACCGCTGCGACAGCTGCGGCGCCCAGGCCTACGTGCGGGCGACGCTCGCCACCGGCGAGCTGCTGTTCTGCGCGCACCACGCCGCGCGCTTCAAGGAGAAGCTCTCCGGCACCGCGCTGACCTGGCACGACGAGACCGCGCGCCTCACCGCGTCGGCCTAGCCGGCCCGGCCCGATGGGTCGACTCGACGCCGCACGACGTCGGCTCCGCTACCTCGCGGGCCGTGCCCGCGCGTTCAACCCCGACAACCTGACCCGTATCGCAGGTCGCGTCGCCGACCGCAGCGGCCGGTCGCGCACGCTCATCATCATCGACATGCTCTGGTCGTCGGTGCGGCACGAGGTCAACTTCCAGGACTACGCCGAGTGGGACTTCCACACGCTCAGCCGCCGTGAGCGCGCCACGTACATGACGAGCGCGAAGTCGAACCACCTCTCGCAGCGCTGGAACGCCGCCAGCCACCGTCAGCTGTTCGCCGACAAGGCGCAGTTCTGCGCGCGATTCGCCGCGCACCTCGGGCGCGAGGTGATCGATCTCCGCTCGGCCAGCGCGGAGGAGCTCGTGGGCTTCCTCGCCCGGCATCCGCGCGTGGTGGCGAAGGTCGCCGACAGCCTCGGCGGGGACGGCATCGAGGTCTACACCAGCGCCGAGGTCGGTGACCCCGAGGCCTTCCGTGCGGCTCGGCTCGCCGGCCGGCAGGTGCTGCTCGAGGAGTTCCTCACGCAGCACCCGACGATGGCCGCGCTGAATCCCACGAGCGTCAACACCCTCCGCGTCGTCACCTTCCTCGGCGACGACGGCACCGTGCACCGGCTCGTGCGGGTGCTCCGCATCGGCAACGGCGGGGACGTCGACAACTTCAAGGCCGGAGGCATGTACACCGTGCTCGATGAGGACGGTGTGGCGCAGCATCCGGCCATCGACGGCGACGACCGCGTCTTCGAGGCGCACCCGCTCTCGGGAACCCCGATCGTCGGCTTCCGCGTGCCGAACTGGGACACGCTCGAGACCCTCGTCGACGCGGTCGCGCGCGAGGTCCCCGAGATCCGCTACGTCGGCTGGGACTTCGCCGTCACCCCCACAGGAGCGGCCGTGATCGAGGGCAACTACAACACCGGGGTGTTCCAGCTGAAGCCCAGCGTCACGGGCGTGCGGGAGGGCCTGCTGCCGCTCTACCGGAGCGTCATCGGCTTCTGAGCCGCTGAACGCGGGCCGTCAGGATGCGCGGCGGACGATGCCGATCGGGGTGCTCTCGCGCCCCTGCCCGAGCGGGTTGTCGGCGAGGATGCCCACCAGGGCCTTCTCCCCCGCCGCCGTCAGCGTCGAGCCGAGGATATTGCCGCCGAAGTCGTTGACGTCGACGATCGCGACCTCGACCTCGCCGCCGAGCGCCTGCTGCAGCTGACGGGCGACCCCGGCCGAGTCGAGCGGGATCAGCACGACCTGCTGGTTGTACGGCGGGATGGTGTGGGCGGTCGGGCCGTCGATGCCGCGCGCACGCGGGCCGGCAACACGGTAGAAGTCGCCCTTGCGACCGAAGGGCTTCGTGACCGCGGCAACCGCGGCAGCGAAGAGGATGCGCGGGGTGCCGCACTCGCGCAGCGCCATCTCCATGGTCTCCGGGATTCCCAGGCCGATGCCGTGCGAGGTCTTGGTGACGTACTTCGACAGGAAGGTCGCCAGACGGCGGGGCTCGATCTCGTCGACCGGGTAGGCACGACCCTGGCTGATCGCCACGATCTTCTCGGTGACGAAGACGATGTCGCCCGGCTGGACGAGCTCGCCCGCGTAGCGCGTGACGACCTCGACGATGTCCTCACCCGACATCACCACGTGCGTGCGCACGGGGATCCGCTGGTAGGTCGCCCCGTCGACGTCGCGCGTGAGCGGCTTGCCCTCGTTGGGCTGAGCGGTCATGAGGTCTCCGTTCGGGATGCGGGGCGCGCGCCGACGCCGATGGCGAGCAGGGCGGCCTACTCGAGGTAGTCGCGCAGCGCCTGCGAGCGCGAGGGGTGGCGGAGCTTCGCCATGGTCTTCGACTCGATCTGGCGGATGCGCTCGCGCGTGACGCCGAAGGTGTCGCCGATCTGGTCGAGCGTCTTCGGCATACCGTCGCCGAGCCCGAAGCGCATCCGGATCACGCCCGCCTCGCGCTCGGAGAGCGAGTCGAGGAGGCTCTCGAGCTGCTTCTGCAGCATCGTGAAGCCCACCGCGTCGGCGGGCACGACCGCCTCGGTGTCTTCGATCAGGTCGCCGAACTCGCTGTCGCCGTCCTCGCCGAGCGGGGTGTGCAGCGAGATCGGCTCGCGGCCGTACTTCTGCACCTCGATGACCTTCTCGGGGGTCATGTCGAGCTCGCGGCTCAGCTCCTCGGGAGTGGGCTCGCGACCGAGGTCCTGCAGCATCTGCCGCTGGACGCGGGCCAGCTTGTTGATGACCTCGACCATGTGCACCGGGATGCGGATGGTGCGGGCCTGGTCGGCCATGGCACGGGTGATCGCCTGGCGGATCCACCACGTCGCGTAGGTCGAGAACTTGAAGCCCTTGGTGTAGTCGAACTTCTCGACGGCGCGGATCAGACCCAGGTTGCCCTCCTGGATCAGGTCGAGGAACTGCATGCCGCGACCGGTGTAGCGCTTGGCGAGGGACACGACGAGGCGGAGGTTCGCGCCGAGCAGGTGGTTCTTCGCCCGCTGGCCGTCGCGCGCGACCCAGTCGAGCTCACGACCGAGAGTCGTGCGCTTCTCCTTGTCGGTCATCTGCGAGAGCTTCTCCTCGGCGAAGAGGCCGGCCTCGATGCGCATCGCGAGCTCGACCTCCTCCGCGGCGTTGAGGAGGGGAACCTTGCCGATCTGCTTGAGGTAGTCCTTGACCGGGTCGGCGGTGGCACCGGTGATGGTCGTCGAGTAGACCGGCAGCTCATCGTCGTCGGTGTTCGAGATGACGATCGCGCCGGTCGGCAGCGGGCCGGCCGAGCCGGACTCCTCCGTGTCGTCCTCGTCGTCGGCCGCATCGTCGTCATCGGCGGCGGAGTCGCCGCTCACCGCCTCGTCCGGGGCCGCGATGTCGCCGGCGGGCACATCGGCGGTGTCGTCCGCGGCCTCGTCGTCGATGACGACCTCGACGTCATCCGGCTCGACCGCGTCGAGGTCCTCGTCGATGTCCGGGTCGACACCGTCGACGGCGGCCGTGGCCTTCTTCGCGGCGGCGCGCTTGGTGGCGGCCGGCGCGGCGGTCTTCGCGGCCGTCGTCTTCGCGGCCGGGGCCTTGGCAGCGGTGCTCTTCGTAGCGGGGGTCTTCGCGGCCGGCGTCTTCGCGGCGGGGGTCTTCGTGGCCGCGGTGGTCGTCGCGGAAGCTGCAGTCTTCGTGGTGCTCTTCTCCGTCTTCGGGGTGGCCGTCTTCGAGGTGGCCGTCTTCGAGGTGGCCGTCTTCGAGGTGGCCGTCTTCGGGGCGGTCGCCTTCGCCGCGGTGGTCTTCGCGGGGGCGGCCTTCGCCGTGGCGGTCTTCGCCGCCGGCGTACCTGCCGCGCCCTTCGCGGATGCGGCGCGCTTCGTCGACGCGGCCGTGACCGGCTCGGTGGAGCCGTCGGTGGTGGTGGCTCGGGAAGCCATGGGGGCCTCATCTCGCGTTCTGCGGGCAGGAGAACGACCCATGTCAAGTCGCGGTGGCCAGCATCCGCATGAAGCGGAGGCGAGCCGGGCGTCCGACCGGGTCGTGAGGGTTAATTATCGCACACGGGCCGCAACCCGCCGACCACCGCGCCCGCGCGGCCGCAACCGGCGCCGGATCGGGCGCCTAGCCCTCGTTGTCGTCCGCGGCCTGGCGGTGCGCCAGGAACTTCTCGAGCTCGGCGGCGATCGAGTCGGCGCTGGGCAGCTCGCCGTCCTCGTCGGTCAGCGGTGAGCGGAGCGGGTTGTCCTCCATATACGAGTCGTGCCGCTTCTCGAGGTCGCCCACGAGGCGGGCGAGCTCGCTGTTCTCCTCGACCTGCGCCTCGATGCGGGCGAGGAACTCCCGACCCTCCTCCCGCAGCCGATCGGTCGGGAAGAGGAGGCCGGTCGCCGCGGTGATGCTCTCGAGCGCCGTCACGGCGGCCGAGGGGAACTCGGTGTCGGCCAGGTAGTGGGGCACGAGCAGCACGAATCCGGCCGTCGGGTGGCCTGCGGCGGTCAGGCGATGCTCGAGCAGGTGCAGGACATTGCCCGGCACCTGCGTGCGCGGGCGCCACACCGAGTAGGCCTCGATGAGCTCCTCGCGCGTTCCACTCACCGTCACGCCAATCGGGCGGGTGTGCGGAACGGGCATCGGGATGGCGTGCACCCACGTCGTGGAGGCGACCCCGTAGCGCTCGATGAGGTCGAGGAGGGCACCCACGAACCGCTCCCACCGGAAGTCCGGCTCGTACCCGGTGAGCAGGAGGAAGGGCGCGCCGAGCTCGTCCTCCGCGAGGCGCAGCACCAGCTGCGGGCGGCGGTACTCGGTGATGCGGGTCTCCTCGAAGACCATGATCGGCCGACGGGCGCGGTAGTCGAGCAGCTCGTCGTTGTCGAAGACGACGACGTCGCGGTGGTCCAGCTCGTCGAGGAGGTACTCCGACACCTGCGCGACCGCTCCGCCGGAGTCGACGAAGCCGGTGAGTCCGACGACGAGCGCCAGGCCGCGCGGCACCTCGTCCTCCGTCATCGCGACGGTGTAGAGCTCGGCCGGACTGCGCATACCTCCATGGTAGGTCGCACCGATGGGGCGGACCGGCCGGAGCGCGAGCGCCCTGAGCGAACAGCGGCCGCGGCTAGCATGGCGCGCATGCCCTCCCCCGCCCTCACCGTCTCCGCCGCGCCCCTCAGCACCGTTGTCGCCGACGCCCTGGTCATCGGAACCCGCCCCGATGCCGACGGCGCGGTCGCGGTCGTCGGCATCGACGACCCGGCTCTCACCGGCCTCGCCGACACCCTCCGGATGCTGGGCCACACCGGCGCCGTCGACGAGACCGTGCGGGTACCGGCACCGGAGGGTGTCGCCGCCGCGAGCCTCCTCGCCGTCGGTCTTGGCCGCGGCGAGCAGACGCCGGAAGCCCTCCGCACCGCGGCCGGGACCGCCGCGCGGGC